>JAGBTR010000177.1 GCA_017631215.1 Clostridia bacterium
CGTCTCGGTCACGCCGAGCAGGGCAGGGTTGTCGGTGGGAATGCTACCGTCACAGCACAGCGTGAGCGTGACGTTGTCGGCCTGCACGAGAATGTGACGAAGCACGGCGTATTCCTCGGCGGTGAAGTCGGTGAACGAATCAATGTAGACGTTGCCGCCCTCAAAATAATCATATTCCTCGAGCATCTCTGCCAGATGTGCGATCTCATCGATGGGCTTGCCGTCCAGCGCGTCGACAAGTGCGCCGTCATAGGCGGCATAGAGCATCGAAAGATCGCTCAGCTTGGGGTGGAGCGCCGAGTCGGTCGGAACGGAGGCAAGCACCTTGTCGAGTCGCTCGGGCGTGACGGCACTGGCACGAAGCTCGTCCACCGTCTCGATCAGCTTGTCGGTCAGGCTGGCGTCGCCGCGCAACGAGATGCTGCCGTATTCGACCAGACTGTCGCTGAGCTCGCGCAACGTTTTCCACATCAAAAGCGAGCAAAGTCCCTTGGACATCGGCACGGGTGTGCCGCCACCACAGCGTGCGGCAACCTCACCCGACAGCCGCTTAAATCCTGTGATGGTGAAGGTCAGTCCTGCGCTGTCGGGAAGCCTTGGGAGCATCGTGCGCTCGCTCAGATTGGCCTGCTGCTCGGGAATGATGAGCCAGGCGGGCTTGCCACCGGCGACGTCGGCGGCGATCGCCTCGGTCAGACGGGTGGACTTGCCACTGCCTGCTCGTCCTAAAATCAGATGAAGCATATCAGTTCTCCTTCTCCTCCGCGTGGAATGCGGGTGACGTTTTCAAAAGCAGATTGCGACGGATGGTGTCGCGACCGCGCCAGGCATAGGCGCGACGGGAAAATTGTGCCTCATCCATCCCGTCCAGCGCCTCGGGTGTGAGATGCGAGACGGTGTCCTTGCTGAAGAAGGGAATGGATGAGTAGATGGTGCCTCGCGAGCGAGCGCGGTGCGTGTAGGGACAGACCTCCTGGCAGACGTCGCATCCCCAGACCGAAGGAAAGTCGGTCAGCACGGCGCGCTCGGCATCGGTCAGCTCCCCCTTCTTTTGGGTGAGGGCGGAAAGACATACCCCGCCCGTCTTGATCTTGGGACATACCTTAAGGCATGCATCACAGCCGTGACAGTGCAAGAGCTCGGGGGGGAGCGTGGTGTGGGTGGAGGCGAGCGGCAGATCGGTCACGATTTCGGCAAGAAACACGTAGGACGAATATCGCTCGGTCAAAAGCAGGGAATGGCGACCGCGCACACCCAGCCCCGCCAGTACGGCGGCATCGATCTCGTCGATGGGCGAGTGGTCGGCAAAGCCGACGAAGCGGTGCTCGGGATGTTGGGCACGAAGGCGGGGTAAAAGATCGTCCATCAGCTCGCGCACAAACAGATGATAATCCTCGCTGACCGCGTAGGCCGAAAGATTTCGGTCGGGAAGGTCGGCGGCGGGGGTCAGATAGGGAATGGCGAAGATGACGACGGACAGCGGCGCGGTCACGTCCAGCCCCTCGCGCGTGAGTAGATAAGGGCGAGTCAGACGGCACTCGCTCAGCGGCAGTGCACCGACAAGCTCGATGCCGTAGCAAGAAAGAAGAGAGCGGACATCCATACGATCGCCTCCTTTCGCGTTTTTGTCTTGCACGTACTATTATACTACAACCATTGTACCATAAAAGGGACAAGAACACAAGAAAAACATTGTTTTTTTGATTCTTTCAACCACTTTTTTGCGTCTCGTCACAAAAAAGACATAAAATGAAGGTATAATAGAGCTGTACGGTGGGGGGAATGCCTCACCTCGCTATCACACAGGAAAGGAAGAATACGATATGGACGGCAATCATTGGAGAGACAATGATCAACATAAAAACAATCCAAAAGAAACGGAAAACGGATATGGCCAGGAGTATTCCTACACCAATTCCTATACCTACGAAAGTAATAACACGCAAGGCAGAGCCTCGGGGGCGGCAAGCGGTGGTATGCGCCGCGGCGGTCGCACAGCGCTCGTTGTATGCGTGACCGTGCTGGTGCTGACGCTTTGCTTTGGCGCAGGCACGTTGGGCTCGCTCGTCGCGCACGATTGGGGCAGAACACCCGACGCACCGCTGAATGAAACCCCTGATGTGTCGGAGCCTACCCCCGATCAAGGAACGCCGATAAAGCCCGATCTGCCGAGCACGGGACCCGATACGGCCGATCCGATGTCCTCGCCCACGTCCGACGTCAGCCGCACCCCGTTGCCCGATATGGATAAGCAACCGACGCTTGGCAAGGTCACCTATACGGGCTCGGCGGGAGACAACGCTTACAGCACGCTGGCGGAAGCCATCGATATGGTGGATGAGACGGTCGTGGAGATCTTCACCGAAACCATCGTCAGCGGCGGCTGGCTGGGCAACTTCGTGCAGGACGGCGCGGGAAGCGGTGTCATTATCTCGGAGGACGGCTATATCGTCACCAACAACCACGTCATCAGCGGTGCGGTGACCATCACCGTCCGTATGGCTGACGGCACGACCCACGAGGCGCAGCTCGTCGGCACCGACGCCTCGACCGACATTGCCGTGCTTTGGGTGGATACGGAGCAACCGCTCCCCGCGGCTGCGCTTGGATGCAGTGCCGATCTCATCGTCGGTGAGTACGTCTACGCCATCGGTAACCCGCTCGGCTCGCTGGGTGGCACCGTGACGGACGGTCTCATCCGCGCAACGGCGCGCTCGATCACCGTTGACGGTCAGCAGATGACGCTGCTCCAAACCAACGCGGCGGTCAACCCCGGCAACTCGGGCGGCGGTCTCTTCAATATGGCAGGTCAGCTCATCGGTGTGGTCAATGCCAAATACTCGGAGAATGACGTTGAGGGACTGGGCTTTGCCATCCCCATCGATACCGCCTACGACGTTATCTGTCAGCTGATCGAGTATGGCTACGTGCGCGGCATCGTCGACACGGGTCTTGAGCTGTATGAGATCACCTCCTCCAACGTGCTCGTCGCTTGGCGCTATTTTGGTATGAGCTACGCGGGACTGTACGTGATGGAGTCGGAATTTTCCAACGACGTGAAATACGGAGATCTGCTCCTGTCGGTCAACGGCGTGAGCGTCAAGAACGCCGCCGACTATAAGGCATCTCTTGAGGGGCTCTCCGTGGGTGATACCGTTACGCTGGTGCTCATCCGATGCGAGACCGAAATCAAAAACGGTCGCGAGGTCGCCGTGGAGCGCGAGGTGACGGTCGAGCTGGTTTTGCAGGAATACGTTCCTGAGGATGCCAGCATTCGCTTTGAGGCAAAATAACGGAAAGGAAGCGTGGACGTATGTATCATATATTAGTGGTCGACGACGAGGTCCGCATTCGTACCATCATCAGAAAATATGCCGAGTTCGAGGGCTATACGGTCAGTGAGGCCGGCGACGGTATGGAGGCCGTGCTTTTGTGTCGCGCCAACACCTACGACCTCATCATTATGGATATTATGATGCCCGAGCTGGACGGCTTTTCCGCCTGCCGCGAGATCCGCAAGGTCAGCTCGACGCCCATCATTATGCTGTCGGCACGCGGTGAGGAATACGACCGCATCAACGGCTTTGAGGTCGGTATTGACGATTACGTGATGAAGCCGTTTTCCCCCAAGGAGCTGATGCTCCGTATTCACGCCATCATGAAGCGCGTGCGTCGCAGCGACAGCGGCGAGAGCACGTCGCGTCCCAACGAGATCGTCGAGCTGGACGGCGGCGGTCTGAAGGCGGACCTGACGGCGCGGCTGGTCTACATCGACGGCGAGCGTGTGGAGATGTCGCCCAAGGAGTATGATCTTTTCTTCTACCTGCTGACCAACCGCAACGTCGCGCTGTCGCGTGAAAAGCTGATCAGCGAGGTGTGGGGCTACGACTTTTACGGCGACGCCCGCACGCTGGACACGCATATCAAACTGCTGCGCCGCAGCTTGGGGCGGTATAGTGCGTATATCGTAACGCTTCGCGGTGTTGGCTATCGCTTTGAGGGCAACTGAGCGCGGCGTGAGAGGAGGCAAGAACGTGACATCCTCGGATAACATAGGTGGGACTCCTAAAAAAGAAAAGCGCAATCTCGGTATCCAGTGGCGACTTCTCGCGTATCTGAGCGCGTTCGTGCTGTTCATCCTGGTCGCGCTTTGGGTCTTTCAGATCCACCTGCTGCATTGGTTCTACGAAAACATCAAAAATCAAGAGATGAAGCGCACGGCTACGGCCATCGAGACGGTGCTGGGCGACGACGCGAGGACGGAGGAAACGGTCTATCGCTACGCCGTCGATCATTCCACCTGCATTCAGGTGTTCCGCGTGGACGGAACGCTGGCGCGTGTGGTTGCCTCGGCCGACATCTCAAGCGATTGTATCATTCACCACGTCACAAGTGAATATTTGACCGCGCTGTACAGCTACGCCGAGCAAAACGGAGGTCTGTATACCGGCAAGGTGCGCTTCCACTCGGACGGCATTGCCTGGACGGACGAAAGCGGACGGGAACAAACGGCGGATACGTCTGCAGAGAGCGGTGCGCGCCCTCTGCCCGGCGGTAAGCGCGGCTCGATCGCACCGTCGGACGAGGATGTTTCCGCGCTCTACGTCCGAATTCTCAATGGAACGGACGGCAAACGCTACGTGGTGATGCTGGACGCAGAGCTGACGCCTATGAGTGCGACGGTCTCCACCCTCAGAACGCAATTCTTGTGGATCGCGATCGCACTGCTCGGCGGTGCGATGGTGGTAGCATATCTGATGTCGCGCCGCGTCTCGCGTCCGCTGGTTCGAATGAACGAATCGGCACGCGCGTTGGCACGAGGCGAATATGATACCGTCTTTTCGGGTCAAGGCTATCGCGAAACGCGCGAGCTGGCACAAACGCTCAACTATGCGGCCGAGGAGCTGTCCAAGACCGATCGCCTGCAAAAGGAGCTGATCGCCAACATTTCGCACGATCTGCGCACGCCGTTGACGATGATCCGCGGCTACGGCGAGGTTATGCGCGACCTGCCGGGCGAGAACACGCCCGAAAACGTGCAGGTCATCATCGACGAGACCGATCGCTTGTCCGAGCTGGGCAGTGATATGCTCGACCTGTCCCGTTTGCAAGCGGGAACGCGCATCCTTGAGTCCGAGGTCTTCGATCTGACCGAGACGGTGCGTGCGGTGATGGCGCGCTATGAAAAGCTCAAGCACCACGACGGCTACGATATCCGCTTTTTGGCGGAGGAGACGGTGTACGTGTGCGCCGACCGCACGATGATCCTGCAGGTCGTGTACAATCTGATCAACAACGCCATCAACTACGCAGGCGAGGATCGCCGTGTCGACGTTTGCCAGTACGTCAAGGACGGGTACGTCCGTCTGGCGGTGCGCGATTTCGGTGCCGGTATCGAGGAGGCAGAGCTGCCGCTCATCTGGGATCGGTATTATAAGGTCGACCGTGTCCACCGTCGTGCGATGATCGGCACGGGTCTGGGACTTTCGATCGCCAAGGGCGTGCTGGAGAAGCACGGTGCCAGCTACGGCGTGCGGAGCACCCCGGGAATGGGAAGTGAGTTTTGGTTTGAATTGCCGACCGCAGATCTTGCGGTCGAGCCGACGGAGATCAAAGGAGAATGACAATGGAGAATGTGACCGAGCGCATCGTTGACGCATTGCGTTGCCCCGTTTGCGGCGCGCCGATGCGATACGATGCCACGTGCGGTGCGGGGCAGCTGCTGTGCCTTGGCACAAGGACGCACAATTTCGATCTGGCTAAAAGCGGCTACGTGCATCTGGCACCCCGTCACAGCGGCGGCGGTGACAGCCGCGAGGCGGTGCGCGCCCGAACGGCGTTTTTGTCGGAGGGCT
This sequence comes from Clostridia bacterium, assembly GCA_017631215.1. Classification (GTDB taxonomy): domain Bacteria; phylum Bacillota; class Clostridia; order Oscillospirales; family CAG-272; genus SIG644. The sequence goes on from JAGBTR010000177.1 coordinate 5,856, forward strand.
ACTATCGGGTCGCGGTCGATGCGCTGTGCGAGCTGATCAAGACCTATGCCCCCGAGGGGCTGGTGGTGGATGCGGGCTGTGGCGAGGGCTACTATACCAACCGCGTTGCCGCGATGGGGCAGCACGCCGTTTGCGGGTTCGACCTCTCGCGGGATGCCGTTGATAGCGCCGCCAAGGCGGCCAGGCGCGAGGGAAACGGTGCGCGCTACGGCGTGGCAAGTGTGTTTGAGCTACCGCTCGCGGACGGCAGTGCCGACGCGGTGCTCAATATCTTCGCTCCTTGCTCTGAGGCGGAATATGCCCGCGTGCTGAAGTCGGGCGGTGTGCTCATCCTGCTGGGCGCAGGCGAACGCCACCTGCTGGGGCTCAAGCGTGCGCTGTACGATGAGATCTATGAGAATGCCGAGCGTGCGGATCTGCCCGAGGGACTTGATCTTGTCGAGCAGAGAACGGTGCGCGACGTGATCGAGGTTACGGGCGCGGAGCAGATCGGGCATCTGTTTTCGATGACGCCCTACTACTGGCGCACCTCGCCCGAGGACAAGCGCAAGCTGGAGCGTCTTGAGACGCTCAAAACCGAGATCGAGTTCGATTGCCGCGTCTATCGCAAGGCGTAAATGAAAAGGGACCGTGATGATCACGGTCCTTTTGCTATGTGAGGCGCGTCAATGCCGACGCTTGGGGCGGCGTTTTTTCTTGGGCAGATTAGCACCGAGCGACGCGCCGAGAAGGGCGAAGACGAGCATACCGCCGCGTAGTCCCCACGCGATCGGGGGTGCCCACGCGTGCTCGGACGGAAATAGCGCACCCATCAGCCAAAACAGCGCGACCAGCACAGCCCCCGAAAGCGCGCCGCAAAGCAGAGGCGAGAGTCGGGCACGGTGACGCGTCAAAAAGCCGCAAGCAAGCGCACATACGGCACTCACACCGCAGGCGAGTGGCGTGATAAGGGCA
>JAGBTR010000033.1 GCA_017631215.1 Clostridia bacterium
TTCGCACCAAACTCCCCCCACAAATCAAAATTTGCAACATCGCCTCGGGCGGATTCCATATCCGCCCGAGGCGTCGGGAGACGATAGAATGCTCCCCTACGGGCTTGCGCGTCGCTCAACACACCGACAAATTGAAATTCGTGCACCCTATATATGCTAAAATTTTATCAATCCATCACAATATTTTGTGATTTTATAAAAAACTTTTCCACAACATATTGACAAACGAAAAAAAATTATGTATAATAAGAGCACGATCACGTGACTGACGGATATTGCGGGCTTGACCGCAGGGGAACGTGACCGTTTACATGCCGACCGTCTGGGCAATTCAATTTTTTTAAGTTGAATTGCCCTTTTTTGACCCAAGGACAGTTCAACGGTAAGGAGGACGACAGATGGAACATATCAACTGGAACGGCTTTGTGCCGGGCGCATGGCAGAATGAGATCAACGTGCGCGATTTTATTCAGAGGAACTATAAGGAATATACGGGCGATGCCTCGTTCCTTGCCTCGGCAACGGCAAGAACGAAGGGCATGATGAAAAAGGTCGAGGCGCTCTTTGCCCTGGAGAGACAGCGCGGCGGTGTGCTCGATATCGACACGCAGACCGTCTCGTCGCTGACCAGCTACGCCCCCGGCTATATCGATAAGAAGAACGAGCTGATCGTAGGCCTTCAGACGGACTACCCGCTTCGTCGCGGTGTTAACCCCTTCGGCGGCAAGCGTATGGTGCGTCAGGCGTGCGAGGCGTACGGCTATGAGCTGAGCCATAAGGTAGAGGAGGAGTTCCGCTACCGCACCACGCATAACGACGGCGTATTCCGCGCTTATACCGACGAAATGCGCGCAGCACGCAAGTGCCACGTCATTACGGGTCTGCCCGATGCCTACGGCCGCGGTCGCATCATCGGTGACTACCGTCGCGTCGCGCTGTACGGCGTGGATCGTCTGATCGCGGAGAAAAAGCGCGATAAGGCCGCGCTGGCCGAGGGCGTCTTCGACTTGACGCAGGTGCGCGCAAGCGAGGAGCTGCATCAGCAGATCGCCTTCCTCGGCTACCTCAAGGAGATGGCGGCGATGTACGGCTATGACATCAGCCAGCCCGCCAAGGATGCCCGCGAGGCCGTCCAATGGACGTATTTTGGCTATCTGGGTGCCATCAAGGAGCAGAACGGCGCGGCGATGTCGCTGGGTCGTGTCAGCACCTTCTTCGATATCTATCTGGAGCGCGATATTGCCAACGGCACGCTCGACGAGACGGGCGCGCAGGAGCTGCTCGACGATTTCGTCATCAAGCTCCGTATGGCAAGACATCTGCGCACGCCCGAGTATAACGAGCTGTTCGGCGGCGACCCGATGTGGATCACCGAGGCCGTCGGCGGTATGGGCGAGGACGGACGCACGCTCGTTTCCAAGTCCAGCTTCCGTATTCTCAATACGCTTTATACGCTTGGCTCGTCTCCCGAGCCCAATCTGACCGTGCTGTGGTCGACCGCGCTGCCCGAGGGCTTTAAGAAATTCTGCGCCAAGGTCTCGGCCGATACCGACTCCATCCAGTACGAAAGCGACGACCGTATGCGTCCCCTCTACGGCGACGACTACGCCATCGCCTGCTGCGTCTCGGCGATGAAGGTCGGCAAGCAGATGCAATTCTTCGGCGCGCGCTGCAACCTGGCGAAGCTTCTGCTCATCGCCATCAACGGCGGCTACGACGCTACGAGCAAGATGCACATCGGTCCGCAGATGCCCGTTCTGGCTGTGGACAAGCTCGACTTTGACGAGGTGATGGCACGCTATGAGATCTATATTGCGTGGCTGTCCCGACTGTACGTCAACACGATGAACGTCATCCACTATATGCACGATAAATACGCCTACGAGAAGACGCAGATGGCACTGCACGATACTGCCGTCGAGCGCTTTATGGCGTTTGGTATCGCGGGACTTTCGGTGGTTGCCGACTCGCTCAGTGCCATCAAGTACGCCGCTGTGCGCCCCGTTCTGAACGAGGAGGGCTTTGTTGTCGACTTTGAAACGGTCGGTGACTTCCCCAAATTCGGTAACGACGACGACCGCGTCGATCTCATTGCCAAGGATATGACGCACCGCATGATCACCGAGCTTCGCAAGACGCCCACCTACCGCGATGCGATCCATACGCTGTCGGTGCTGACCATCACCTCCAACGTGATGTACGGCAAGAATACGGGCGCAACGCCCGACGGCCGTAAGGCGAGCGAGCCCTTCGCACCTGGCGCCAATCCGATGCACAACCGCGAGGAAAACGGCGCGCTGGCGTCGCTCAACTCGGTTGCCAAGCTGGACTTTAACGACTGCCGCGACGGTATCTCCAATACCTTCTCCATCACGCCCGAGGCACTCGGACACACCGAGGAGGAGCGCGTGGGCAATCTCGTCCATATCCTTGACGGCTATTTTGCCAAGGGCGCACACCACATCAACGTCAACGTGCTCAACCGCGAGACGCTGATGAAGGCGTACGAGGATCCCGAGGCTTACCCCAATCTGACCATCCGCGTGTCAGGCTATGCGGTCAACTTCCATAAACTGTCCCGCGAGCAGCAGCGCGAGGTCATCAGCCGTACCTTCCACGAGTCGGTATGATCGAGGGACGCATCCATTCGATTCAGAGTATGGGCACGCTCGACGGCCCGGGCGTTCGCTTCGTCGCCTTTTTGCAGGGCTGTCCGCTTCGCTGTGGCTGCTGTCATAACCCCGATACGTGGGAGCGAGACGGCGGCACACGAACCACGCCCGAGGCACTGGTGCAAAAGGTCGTCCGCTACCGCGAGTATTTCGGTGAGGACGGCGGCATCACGCTCTCGGGCGGCGAGCCGCTGCTTCAAGCCGACTTCGCCCGCGAGACGTTTGCGCTGTGCCGCGAGCAGGGCATACACACCTGCCTTGATACGTCGGGGTGTCTGCTGACCGACAACGTGCGCGCCTTGCTTGAGGTGACCGACCGCGTGCTACTCGATATCAAATACACGAACGATGCGGATTACCGCGCACACGTCGGCTGCTCGCTCGACGCGCCGCTGGACTTTCTGGCGTATCTGAACGAGCAGGGAATACCGACCACGCTGCGGCAGGTCATCATTCCGTCGCTCAACGACAGCGAGGCAAGTGTGCTTGCCCTGCGCGACATCGCCGCGCGCCACGCCTGCGTGGACGGCATCGAGCTGCTGCCCTTCCGCAAAATGTGTCAGGTCAAATACGACCAGATGGGAATGAAATTCCCCTTCGGACATCTGGACGAGCCGAGCCGTGAGAAAATGGCGGAGCTTGAGCGTCTGGTCCGTGAAGCATAAAACAAAAAAACGGTGAGCATCCGCGCGGTGCTTGCCGTTTTTTATATGTTGCGCTCAAGGGCTGACGTGCGGTCGCGCTGTCTTGACATTTGGGTGAAAATATGATAAGATAAAAGCATCAAACATAAACCTTAGGAGGAGCTTGACGATGAAAAGAATTCTATCCTTCGTGCTTGCTGTGCTGACGGTGCTCTCGTGCGCCGTGTTCTCAGTCGGTGCGGCAGAGGAGGGTGCGGTCATCCCCTTTGCCAACTGCGACAGTATGGCAGGCTGGACGGGCTGGCGTGAGGCAATGCCCTCGCTGGATACCAAGGAATTTTCCGAGGGCAAGGGCTCGATCACCCTCTCGCGTCAGGGTGCGGTCGAGGGCGCTCTGCCCGGTACGGTCTTTCAGTTCCACTACACCAACACGTCCAAGGCGGTCGATGTGTCGAGCGCCGAGGCGCTGGTCTTCGACCTGTACGTCGCCAACGTGGCGGGCGTGGAGGACGTTCCCTTCAGCTTTGAGCTCAATTCGAGCGGCTTGATGGATACCGACGAGATCTCGGGTATGCTGTATCTTGGCGATATGGTCGAGGGAGGGCTTCGCGAGGGCTGGAACACGGCGGTGCTGGAGATCGACAAGCTGACCGCTCGCAAGGGCGAGTTCGATGCGACCAAGTGCTGCTTCTTCCGCGTCTCCAACGGCAGTGCCACCATCGGCACCGAGGGCAAGACGACCACGCTGAAGGTGGATAACTTCCGCTTCGTTACCGACGCCTCGAGCGTGGGGACGACACCTGAAAAGCCCACGGCAAGCAGTATTCTGTTCAGTAATTGCGACACGATGAGCGGCTGGAGCGGCTGGTCGGGCGCAATGCCGTCGCTGGATACCGAGGAGACCTTCAAGGGCGGCGGCTCGATCACGCGCTCGCAGCAGGGCGCCGTCGAGGGGGCACAGCCAGGTACGGTCTTCCAGTTTTGTTACAGAGGCACCTCCAACCCGATCGACATCACGGGCTCGGAGGCGCTGGTCTTCGCGCTGTATATTGCCAACGTGGCGGGCGTGGAGGACGTTCCCTTCAGCTTTGAGCTCAATTCGAGCGGCTTGATGGATACCGACGAAATCTCGGGCGTGCTGTATCTTGGCGATATGGTCGCGGGAGGTCTTCAGGAGGGCTGGAACACGGCGGTGCTGCCCATCGCCAAGCTGACCGCCCGTGTCGGTAGCTTCGACGCGACCAAGTGCTGCTTCTTCCGCGTTTCCAACGGCAGCGCCACCATCGGCACCGAGGGCAAGACGACCACGATGAAGCTGGACGAGCTTCGCTTCGTCTCCGACGCCTCGAGCGTAGAGCAGGGTGGCGATGCGCCCGCGACGGAGGAAGGCACGCTGATGCTCTCGGATTGCGACAGCATCGGTCGCTTTGTGGTCCCGTCGGGCAACACGGTGGCCAGCGGTACGGGATGGCATTGTCCCGGTCTGCGCGTCGATACCGAGGAGAAGGTGCAGGGCGCCGCGTCCGTTTCTCTGAATATCACCACGCTGCACGCCGATGCGGCGAGCGGCTCGGTCGTCCATCTGATGTATAACACCGACACGCCGCTGGATATTTCGAACAAGGATGCGCTGTCCTTCGACGTGTACGTCAGCGACATCGCCGGCGTGGCCGAGACGGAATTTGAGGTCGAGATCCGCTCCGTTGGCTGGACGGGCTCGACGGGCGACACGGTGGAGCGACAGACCGTCATTCGCCTTGCCGACTACGTCGTCGGCGAGTTTGACGCGGGCTGGAACCACATCGAGATCCCGCTCGATCGCTTCCCCCAGAATGCCAAGTTCGACCCCACGCAGTGTTGTTATTTCCGTATGTTCAACCGCAGAGGCAACATCGGCATCAAGGGCAAGAACGTGGTGCTCAAGATGGACAACATCTGCTTCATTGACATGGAGGACGGCGGGGCTCCTCGCACGACCGTGATTGCCAAGTACCTGACCGACGGCGCAGTCTATCAGCAGAACAAGCCCTTGGCGGTCTGGGGCGTCGCGCCTGCGGGCACCGAGGTGCGCGCGGAGCTGTACGGTGAGAAGGGCGAGAAGATCGACGAGGCCGAGATGACGGTGGGCAACGACTACAGCTGGTTGCTCGAGCTGGCCGCTCAGAAGGGTGGCTACACGCCCTATTCGGTCAAGGTCTACGTTGGCGGCGCACTGCGCAAGGAGGTCAAGGATATCCTCTTTGGCGAGGTGTGGCTGGCATCGGGTCAGTCCAATATGGAAATGATCCTGAACAATACTTACGAGAAGGACGATCTGTACGATACGGCGTTCGACGAATATCTGCGCATTTTCAATCAGGTCGTCACGCCCGCCATCAGCCCCACGCCGCAAGCCGACGTGTTAGGTAGCTGGATCAAGGGCGACAAGCCGACCGCGCTCCAGAACGTGAGCGCCATCGCCTACTCCTTCGCTCGTGAGCTGCGCAGTGCGCTGGACGTGCCCGTTGCCGTCATTTCGGCAGCGCGCGGCTCGACGGTGCTCGAGTGCTGGCTGGAAAAGTCCGTCATTGACGGCGACGCCGCCTTCAAGCAGCGGGTGGAGGGTCACGGTCTGTATAAGGAGATCCCCGCGTTGCCTGCGGATATGTCGGCAATGTACAACAGCAAGATCGCACCCTTGACGAATCTGTCCATCGCGGGCGTGATCTGGTATCAGGGTGAGAGCAACAGCGACCGCGGCGATATGTACGAGCAGGGTCTTGAGCTGCTGTATGACAGCTGGTCGCGCGACTTCGGCTTTGAGGAGGACACTATGCCCTTCATCTTCGCGCAGGTCGCACCCTATACGCGCAGCAGCTCGGTCTCGTCGGGCTTCCGCACGATGGCGAATCTCAAGCAGAGTATGCTGAACTTCTATCTGGCACACACCAAGACAACGGCAATGATCCCCATTTACGATCTGTCTCTGCGCTATCAGGACACGCCCACCCTTGCCCAGTCGGCGGTCATTCACCCCACGACCAAGCTGCCCGTCGCCTACCGTATGGCAAGAGCGGCGCTGGGTCTTTGCTACGGCGGCGATGAGGCGACCGCTCCCACCGTGCGTGAGATCCGCTTCGAGGACGGCGCGGTCTACGTCACCTTCGACCACGTCGATATCAGCCTGACGACGACCAACGACACCAACGACCTGCTCGGCTTTGCGCTGGGCAACGAGAAGGGAATGTGGGTCAACGCCGAGGCCAAGCTGGTCAAGGCAGATACCGTCAAGATCACAAGCCCCTATATGTCGGATGCGGCTTACGTGTCCTATGCGTGGGATGACCTCAACGACAACGCCAATCTGTGTGCCTCGAACGGCATTCCCGCCGCCCCCTTCTGCTCGGGCGGTCGCAATGGTCTTGGCACGCGTCCTTATCTTGAGTGCGACGGCGACGTTTTCGTGACCACCTCGTTCGTCACCGGCACACCGCAGGGCACAGGCGCGGCGGCGTATGTGAGCCTTTGGAACGATCTTGTCCGCGCGCAGGTCAGCTATGACGATGACACGCGCTCCTATGGTCTGGCATCGGTGCACGCGACCTATACGCCAGGCGCGGGCGAGGCGGTGATCGGTATGGATCTGACCGAGGCCTCGACCTATACGGTTGCGGTCGGTCTTGGCGGTGTCCACACCTTCGCGGTCGATATGAAGAACGGCGACGCGCGCGACAAGCAGGTGCGTCTGGGCATTCGACTCCAGAGCGGCAAGACGGTCTATACGGCGCCCGTAACGCTGGCGGCCAATGCCGATTTTACGACGCTTCTTTTTGACATTGACGAGCTGACCGACGACAAGGGAGAGAAGGCATCCTCCAATATGGCGCGTAGCCAGATGATCGGTCTTTCGCTGTGCGTCGCGGATAGCGAGGGCGGCGAGGTCTGGATCGACCATATGATGCTGGGCAGTGATCCGCTCCACGTGGACGAGCCCGACACCCCCGTCACGCCCGACGAGCCGAGCGAGCCGACCGAACCGACGGTCGAGCCCAAGGGAGGTAACACGCTTCTCGTCGTCGTGATCATCCTCGGTGCCGTTGCGATCGCGGCGGTGGCTGTGGTGATCGTTGTGGTGAAGAAAAAGAAGGCGTAACAGCGGTGATAAAAATGACCGCTCTCGCGGGAGGGCGGTCGCCACAAATTAGATTGCTTTGTCTGATCTACACGAAACAAATCATTTACGCCGACAGATTTTTAAGAGCTGTCGGCGTTTGTTATTTGATGAATAGGAGTTTGTCACTATATGTCAATCACTCAAAGCGTTAAACAATATTTTCTTGCTTCGCACAAGATTCAGTCCGAGCAGAAAAACTATTATGCATACGGCAGAGCCGAGAGCTGCGTTCATAATTCTGTTTTGTGGGCGGTTTTGATTTTGTGTTTTACGGGAAAAGACTTGAGGTTTTTGTTGATTTGTGGTATAATTAAATAAAAATGTGATAAGAAGGGGGGCGCTACATTTGAGTTTGATAAATGATTTAACCGGAATGCAGTTTGGACATTTAACAGTTCTCTATCGAACTGATGATTATGTATCAAAATCCGGATACAAAAAAATTCGTTGGCATTGCTCTTGTCAATGCGGAAAAGAAATTGATGTAACAAGTGATTTGCTAAGAAAAGGGAAAACTCAGTCGTGTGGTTGCCTACAGTCCAAACTCACATCTGCGCGCTCATTGGAGGAATTAACTGGTCAACAATTTGGAAGGTTGACGGTAATTAGTCGAGCAGATGACTACATTGAGAAAAACGGTGGTAAACGTGTACGCTGGAGATGCTTGTGTGAATGTGGTAATATCAAGATAGTTAGAGCTCAAACTCTCAAAAACGGTTTAACAAAATCTTGTGGGTGCTTAAAAAAAGAAAATACCTCTTTGCGATGCTTCAAAGATATTGTAGGGCAACATTTTGGAAGATGGGTTGTAGTAAAGAGGGAGCAAGATTATGTTTCGCCATCTGGATACCATAGGACACAATGGCTTTGCAAGTGTAGCTGCGGAACTGAGCGCATAGTAGATGCCAGTTCCTTGATGGGAGGACGGTCAATATCTTGTGGCTGTTACAAGGCTGAAATCACATCTAAAACCACCTTAATAGATATTATCAATAAACGATTCGGTAGATTAGTAGTACTTGAAAGAGTTGAAGACCATATTACCTCTGGCGGCAGACAAATTCCACGTTATTTATGTAATTGTGATTGCGGCAATTTACATACAGCCACCAGTTCATCGCTTCTATCTGGAAGTGTAAAATCTTGTGGCTGTTTGCAACAAGATGTGTGGAAAAATCCCTATAATTTCAACGATTTACAAGGCCGAAAATTTGGAAAATGGACTGTATTAGAACGATGTGACGATGCACTTTATCGAGCTGGTAGCAGAGATACAAGATGGCTTTGTCAATGCGAATGCGGTAATTATCGTTCGGTATTATCAAATAGCTTGAAAAATGGCAAATCTTTATCCTGCGGATGTTGGAAACAATCAAAACTGGAGATGCTCGTTAACCAGTATTTACAAAGCATTGGAATGATTTTAGGTATGGACTATTCACAACAATCTACATATAACGATTTGGTCGGAATAAATCAAGGTAAATTGCGTTTTGATTTTACAATATACGAAGATGGCGAAATTCTTTGTTTTGTTGAGTGCCAAGGAGAACAGCATTATCGACCTGTAAAGTATTTTGGCGGCGAAAACAAGTTTGAGATTCAGCAATACAACGATAAAATGAAGGTGTCCTATGCAGAAAACATTGGAGTGCCGCTAATAGAAATCCCCTACTACGCAAATTCTTATGATGAGATTGTAGCAATACTACAATCATATGGTATATGATAAAAATAGAGGAACGTAACGCTGTTCGAATTACGTTCCTCTTGGCGCGGGCGATGGGGTTCAGAACCCCGCGCCGCAAGCGGCGCAAAAAGAACGCTGTCGCGTTCTTTCATATGAGCTCTCTTACCCATACACCAACAGATAAAAAGAAACACCCACAGAAGTGGGTGTTTCTTTTTATGGGGTGGGCGATGGGATTCGAACCCACGGCCTCCAGGGCCACAACCTGGCGCTCTAACCAACTGAGCTACGCTCACCATATGAAGTTAAAAATGGCGTGCCTTGAGGGATTCGAACCCCCGACCTACTGCTTAGAAGGCAGTTGCTCTATCCGACTGAGCTAAAGGCACAGAATGGAGCGAGTGATGGGAATCGAACCCACGCGACCAGCTTGGAAGGCTGGGATTCTACCATTGAACTACACTCGCGTGTCCGCGTTTTATCAAACCGCCCGTATATAATAGCACAAAGCGAGGCATTTGTCAAGAGATTTTTTAAAATAAATTTACTTTTCTTGAAAATAGTGAGCGGACGGCCGTGTTTGCCATCCGCTCGGTGCTATTTTATTCTCCGATGACGAAGCGGTTCAGATTACCCAATATGCCCTGAGAGGACACGAACTGCACAAGTCCGGGTGCGAGCTCGCTTGTGTTGAGGAAGTGCAGATGCCCCGTCAGCACGGCGGCGATCTTGTCGGCGTGCTGGCAGATCAGATCGATGAATTCGAGATTTTCGCGAGGTGCATCGGGGTAGTTGAGACGGAAATAATCGTCGCACCTCTTGTGCGCCTCGTTGCCCTCGACCTGGATCGGGACGTGCATCGCAACGATCAGCGGCTTGTCCTGCGCCAAAAGCTCGCGCAGCGCCGCAAGCTGCTCGGGCGTGATCGTTCTGTCCGAATCGTCAAAGCCGACGATGATCAGGTCGCCGAGATCGAGGAGCTGAACGGGCTGCTTGATCCTGGCCATTGCATAGCCGTCGGGAATGCTCTTTTTTGGCTCGTGGTTGCCGCAGACGAACAGATGCGGCACGGGAAGATCCGCAAAGTGCTCGTCGTACACCCGCGCGGCGGCCTCGTTGACAAAATCAAACAGATCGCCCGCGATGACCAGCGCATCGCCGTCCGTCGTGACCGCCTGCAGAAGGTTGGTCAGATGCTCCTCTGCGGGGATGCGCAACGACTCGTCGCACCGCTCACCGTGGTGGGTAGCGAACTGCAAGCGCTCCTCGCGCCAGCTCTGCGTGCGTGCGGCGGCTCGCTCGCGGTCGCGCGGAGTGGAGCTCTCGTCCGCGGGGCACAGATGAACGTCGCTGAATTGATAGAGGACTTTGCGCTTAACGCCCTTGATCTTGAGGTGATATTCGTGGATGATGAGCTGATCCATAGCGGCCTCCTTGTTATGTCGCGTGTGATATCGCTACCCTCATCATAGCACATCCCGACGGAAAAGTCAACGGTATATTGATTGGCAGGCGGTGTTTCAAAATAAATTTACTTTTTTCGGCGCGACTTTCTGCCAAAACCCCTTGCAGTTGCCACCTTTGTGTGATAAAATATAATAGATATGGAAAAAATGACCGAGGAGGCATCGCCGTGTTCAAAAAGCTGCTTGTTCCCGACCATATGTTTGACCGCTACGGCGACGTCACCCCCGCGTTTCTCGCTTCGATCGGCGTGCGCGCGTTGCTCATCGACATCGATAACACGCTCGCGCCCTACGAGCTGCCCGACCCCGACGACGAGCACCGTGCGTGGTTCGCCGCTATGGCAGAGGCGGGCGTCCGCTGTGCGCTCGTCTCGAATAACGGACGCGCCCGCGTGGAGCGCTTCAACGAAACGCTGGGGCTTCCCGCCTATTGGAAGAGCGGCAAGCCGTTTGGTCGTACGATGAAAAAAATTATGAAGGCGTGGGGCGTGACGCGCGAGGAGACGGCGGTGCTGGGCGACCAGCTGCTGACCGACGCGCTGGCGGCGCACGGTCTTGGGCTCCGCGCCCTCATCGTACCGCCCATCCGCGACAAGAGGACGGCGTTCGTCCGCTTCAAGCGGTGGCTGGAAAAGCCCTATATCCGCGCCTACCGACGGGCGCATCCCTGTGAAAAGGAGGAGACCTGATGATCGAATTTCCCAACGTCGCCACCTTCGGACCGGGCGGCAACGGCGACTGGTTCCGCCGCGACGGCATGAAGTCGCTCACCCAGACGCCCGGCTGGCTCGACCGCGTGGGACTGGATGCCTTTGAATACGAGGCGACGCGCGGCATGAGTGCGGGCGAGGAGAGCCTGCTTGCATTCGGTGCCAAGGCGCGTGAGCACGGCATCCGTCTGTCGCTCCATACGCAGTATTATATTTCGCTGTCGGGTGTCGACCCCGAAAAGAGACTCAAGAGCCTTGAATATATCGAGAAGTCGCTGTGGGCGGCCGACCTGATGGGGGCGGACACCATCGTCATCCATTCGGGTAGCGCGGGAACGATCTCGCGCGAGGAGGCGATGCGCCTCTCCTGCGACACGCTCGAGCAGCTGGTGAAGGCCCTGGACGGTCGGTACGAGCATATCCGCCTCGGCATTGAGACGATGGGCAAGCTCAACCAGCTCGGCACGCTGGACGAGGTGCTGGAGCAGTGCCGCGTCAGCCCGCGCTTTGTCCCCGTGGTCGATTTCGGACACCTCAACTGCCGCGAGCAGGGAAGCGCATTCCCCGATGCCGACGCCTATCGCCGCGTGTTTGACCGCATCGCAAATTCCTGCGGAGATCACGTCGCGAAATCGCTCCATTGCCATTTTTCCAAGATCGAATACACCGCCGCAGGTGAAAAATGCCACCTTACCTTTGAGGACGAGACCTACGGACCGCGCTTTGAGCCGCTGGCCGAGGCCATCATCCGCGAGGGCGTTGCACCGCGTATCATTTGCGAGTCGGCAGGCACGCAGGCCGAGGACGCGCTGTGGATGAAGAACACGCTCGCCGCGATGGGCGGGCAGACGCGGTCGCAGTAAATTTTGATTGGGCGGGGAGTTGAAAGCTGAATTTCACACAACTTCTCCTCTTTACGCTCACACTGCCTTCGGCGCGTTCGCGGTTGGGTGTTGATGTTCATTCTTTGGCGCTCGCCAAAGAACGAACCAAGAAAACGAGTGGGGGCTACGCCCCTCAACCCCGCGCCGCTGCGCGGCGCCCGCAAGCCGCTTCGGTGCTTCGCTTCGCTACGCAAGGCGCGGCTTGAAGGTTTTGTTCGGCGAAGATTCTCCGTCTTGTTCGGCACCGCCTCCAAGACGGGTTGGGCAGGAGATTTATGCCCGACTTTGGGCGAACTCGCCGCCCACATAGCGAAAATGGGGGAATTGGGCTCAAAACCGATTTGCCAAATGGCAGAGAGGGACATCAATGAACCCTTGTAGGAGGGGAATCTTTGGATTTCCCGACGCGAAATTTAGTTTAACGAA
>JAGBTR010000178.1 GCA_017631215.1 Clostridia bacterium
ACTGCGATACCCGCACCAAGGAGGCCACCACGGGACAAGCCTTCGGCACTCTCCCCACCGCCCACCGCGCAGGCTACACCTTCGAGGGCTGGTTCACTCAGCCCGACATCAACGGTGAAAAGGTCACCCCCTCCGATACCGTCACGTCCGAGGAGGATATCACGCTCTACGCCCACTTCACCAAAACCAAGGGCGCCAAGAAAAAGAAGTCGACCTACCGCCTGCAAAAGACGGTGCTCATCGCGCTGATTTCTGCCATCGTCGTGCTGTCTGCCGTGCTCATCGGCGTCAACTACCTCGTCAGCATCATTCCCTACGAGGACTACAACGGTGAAAAATACCGCGCCAAGCGTGTCGACGGCATCTACACCCTCTTTGACAGCGACGGAAACGAGGTGCCCAAGAACAACGACGGCTACTATCTGACCGACCTCGGCACCCAGCTCTCGGTCAACCCCGACACGGGCGCGATCGAGGAGTACGCCGTGGTCTACGTCGAGGGTAGAGAGGCGGTCGGCGCCAACAGCCGCATTCTGATGTTTGCACAGATCCGTCAGGCGGACATCGACCGCATCGAGGTCGAGAACCACCACGGCTCGTTCACCTTCTACCACGACGAGGACGGCAACGTCCAGATCAAGGGCTTTGAGACGGACAAGGTGCTCATCGCCTACGACAAGGAAAAGTACGCCTACCTGTGTGTCGGCGCGGGCTACCCGCTGACCATCCGCAAGCTGGACACCGCCGAGGTGCTCAAGCGCGGCTACGCCGAGTACGGTCTTGTCGCCGAGACGCGCGTGGACGAGGAGGGCAACGAATACGAATACAAGCCCGTCCGCTACACCGTCACCTCGACGGCAGGCGTGTCGCACACCGTGCTGATCGGTGATCCCATCATCTCGGAGGCGGGATATTACGTCAAGCTCGAGGGCGAGGAGTACCCGTCCGTCTATATTATGGGCAACTCGACCTACGAGAGCGCGCTGCTGTGCCGTGTCGAGGATCTTATCACCCCGATGCTGACCTATCCGACCACGCTCAACAACTGCTTCAACGTCGAGGATTTTGTCCTTGGCACCTACAGCGAGGATGGCAAGAAGACCAACATCGACGTGGCATTTGACTACATCGACCTGACCGAGCGCGAGAATTCGATGTACTCGTCCGAGCCCTATCAGGCCAACGAGGGCGGCGGCTACAAATACAGCGGCTACCGTCTCAACGGCACCGAGCTGAGCAATATGACCCAGCAGCTGTACCAGCCCAGCATCACCCGCATCTGCAAGCTGGGTCTGACCCGCGAGCTGCTGACCGAGTACGATCTGGAGCAGCCGCGCCATATCCTGTACTATGACCTGCGCGTCGACCCCGACGGCGACGGAACGTTTGATGCGACCGTTGAGAACTCACTGCTCATCAGCGACAAGACGGACGCGGGCACCTACTACGTCGCCAGCTATCTGTGCGACGTGATCGCCGAGGTAGACCAGAGCTCGTTCTACTTCCTGGAGTACGAGCCCATCGACTGGGTCAACGCCAACGTCATCTGGATCAACCTCGCCTTCCTGCGCACCGTCGAGCTCTCCGCGCCCGACTACCATATGGTGCTTGAGATGGACAACTCAAAGACCGACCAGTCCAAGGCGATCAGCTCGGCCGACATCACCTTCACCATCAACGGCGAGACGCCCGACTACGTCGTCTACAAGGAGTCCTACGCCTCGGGCAACCGCACCGCCGAGACGCCCGTCTACAACCTGCGCCAGTTCTACAAGTCGCTGCTGTCGCTGACCATCGCGGGCAACGTCAGCGAGGGTCACTTCACGCTGACCGAGGAGGAGATGGCGGCCTACCGCGCGATGGACGACAGCGAATGCCAGCTCGTCATCCGCATCGACGCCGAGGATATGGCAACCAAGTACAACCCCACCTATAACAAGGAAAACAACAAGGAGTCGGTCGTCTACCGCTTCTACCGCTACTCCGAGGGTCGCTCCTACCTGACCGTCAACGGCGAGGGCGAGTTCTTCGTCGACGCCTCCTTCGTGGAGAAGCTGATCGCCGACGCCAAGAGACTCGAGGAGGGTATCCTCATCGACGCGACCTCCAAGACGTAAGAGATACGGAGATACGAGGGAGGAACTTTTTTGCAAAAAAGTTCCTCCCTGACCCCTCCTCAAAAAACATATGGGGAAGGGAAGGCGCTCGCCGTTTTGTATGGTGGGTAACTCCCTTAAGAAGCGCTTGAAAAAAGACTCTGCCCCAAAAAATTTTGAATATGGGAAACCCCTCCCCCCATACCAAGCCTCTCCCCGCGGGAGCGGTGGCACGCGCAGCGTGTCGGAGAGGGCAAACCACACAAGGAACAACAACGATGAAATTTATTTTAGCCTCCGCCTCCCCCCGCCGCCGCGAGATGCTGGCGAATCTGGGGCTGGCATTTACCGTTCTGTCCGCCGACGCGGACGAATCGAGCGACGAGCGCGACGGTGCGCGGCTTTGTGAGCTGTTGGCTTGTCGCAAGGCGCAAGCGGTCGCAGACGCACTGACCGAGCAGGGAAGCGCGCCCGACGGAGAGACCGTCATCATCGCCGCCGACACGGTGGTCATCAGCCCCGACGGCGAGATCTTAGGCAAGCCGCGCGACCGCGACGACGCCGTCCGTATGCTGCGCGCGCTGTCGGGCAAGACCCACCGCGTGGCGAGCGGCATCGCCGTGATGGTCGGCTCGCGCCTCTGCTCCGCCCACGAGCAGACCGAGGTGACCTTCGCCCCCTTGACCGACGCCATCATCGACCGCTACGTCGATTCGGGCGAGCCGATGGACAAGGCAGGCGCCTACGGCATCCAAGGCACCGCATCCCTCTGGATCTCGGCCATCCGCGGCGACTATTTCAACGTCGTCGGTCTCCCCCTCCACCGCCTTGAAACGTTGCTGAACGAAAGCTTCGGTCTAACGCTCTGGGATGCGTGAGGAACGATGCAGGAGAACGCGCAAGGGGGATTTTTGGAAAAATCCCCCCTGCACCCCCAAAAACTTTTAAAAAAAATAATTGGATTGGCGCGTTAGCCATCTTCCTTTAGCCCAACAACTTCAGACTCATTTTGGGGCCCCTGCCCCAAAGTCCGTTAGCTGCGGAGTTGCTTGGCGAATGAATAAGCCCCGCCGTTTTTGAGAATGCTTCCATCCGCACTCCACCAATTTCGCTATGTGGGAGATGCGTTCACCCAAGCAAAGCATCGCCCCCCTCGCCAACCCGTCTTGGAGGCGGTGCCGAACAAGACGGAGGCATCGCACTGCCCAAAACCTCCAAGCCGCGCCTTGCGTAGCGAAGCGAAGCACCGAAGCGGCTTGCAATTGGGGTTGCAAGGGGTATTAGACCCCTTGCCTCGTTTTCTTGGTTCGTTCTTTGGCGAGCGCCAAAGAATGAACACCAAAAAAGCCCCCGAGCGCCTATTTCGGCAAAGCCGAAATAGAGTGCGAGGGTAAATAGAAGAAAAACAAAGGAGTACCACCATGACCTCTCCCCTCGCTGTCGACCTCGGCACAACCCATACCCGCATCAGCCGCAAGGAACACGTGCTGATCCAGCGGTTTCCCTCTGCCGTCGCCATCAACGCCAGAACGGGTGAGCAGCTCGCCATCGGCAAGGACGCCCTTCCGATGCTCGGCCGTACCCCCGCAGGTGTCCGTGCCTGCCGCCCCCTCCAATACAGTGCCGTCGCGGACTACGATCTGGCCGTGATGATGCTCCATACCTTTTTTAAGCAAGCGCAGGCCATCGGCTTTTTGCAGCGACCGACCGTCATCGCGTCCGTCCCCCACGGTCTGACCGAGGTCGAGACGCGCGCGCTGGAGGACGTTATGCGCGACGCAGGCGCCCGTGCCGTGTCGCTCGTACCGCACGCCGTTGCCGCCGCACTGGGCGCAGGTCTCAACATCTCCAGCCCCCACGGCTCGATGATCGTCGACGTGGGCGGTGGAACGACCAAGGCAGCCGTCCTTTGCTACGACGGCGTCATCAGTGCCAAATCCAGCCGCGTGGCAGGTGACGAATTTGACCGCGCCATCGTCTCGCATCTGCGCGCCGCCTACGGCGTCGCCATCGGCGAGCAGACCGCCGCCGCGCTCAAGTGCCGCATCGGCTCGGCGCACCCCGCCATCGATCGCGGTGCCGTGACCGTCAGCGGTCG
Source organism: Clostridia bacterium (assembly GCA_017631215.1). GTDB lineage: Bacteria > Bacillota > Clostridia > Oscillospirales > CAG-272 > SIG644. The sequence continues at coordinate 4,195 of JAGBTR010000178.1, forward strand.
CGACGTACAAAACGGCCTTGCCACCACCGTTGAAATTTCGTCGGCGGACGTGTGCGAGGCGCTCCGCAAGCCCATCGGGCGCATCGTTCGCCTCGTGCGGCTGACGCTGGAGGCCGCGCCCCCCGAGCTGAGTGCCGACATCTCGACCACGGGTCTGATCCTGTGCGGAGAGAGCGCGCGTCTGCCGGGTCTTGCCAAGGTGCTGGCCAACAGCACGGGCATTCGCGTTACGACCGCCAAGGAGAGCGGCGATTGCGTCATCCGAGGTCTTGAGCTGGCCGCCGAGCGACCCTCACGCAGCTGAATCAACACAAAGGAGTTTCGCCATGGCAAACGATCCCAATCTTGATTTTTATTCCTTGTCCGTCAACCCAACGCCGACCGAGCCAACCGAGCCGACCGACGGCAGTCCATCGCCCGAGCCGAGCCCCGACCCCGAGACTGTCCGCGCCGCGCGGAGCACCGCCTCGCGCGTTGGGTGGGGTATTCTCATTCTGTGCCTTGTGTGGGTGGCTCTGTCCGAGATCATCGCCATCGTCGCGCTGACCCTCAAGCCCGAGTGGCAGACGTCGACCGTTTTTCTGTCGCTGGCAAGTATGGTTCCGCTGTATGCGGTGGCCCTTCCCGTGTCATATCTGGCTATGCGCCGTATGCCGACCGCACGACCCGAGCGTCGCATCGCGGTAGACAAGCGGCTGTTTGCGCTGCTCCCCTGCGCCTACGCGCTGATGATGGGCGGCAACCTGCTCGGCAACACCGTGATGGGAATGATCTCGGCCGCCACGGGCTACAGCTTTTCCTCCTCGCTCGAGGTCTCGCTGGGGATGCCGCTGTGGCTGAGCGCGCTGCTTGTCGTGGTGATCGCGCCTTTTTTTGAGGAGCTGATCTTCCGCAAGCTGCTCATCGACCGTCTGCTGCCCTTGGGCGAGTTTGCGGCGGTGGTCTTGACCGCGCTTTTGTTTGCCATTTTCCATTTTAACCTTTACCAATTCTTCTACGCGGGGCTGCTCGGCGCGCTTTTGGCGCTGATCTATCTGCGGACGGGCAGCTTCGGGCTTTGCGTCGCGATGCACGCCTCGATCAATTTCCTTGGCGGCATTCTCCCGACCTACCTGATGGAGCTTTCCCACTACGAAGAGCTGCTTGCGATAACCGCCGACCCCGCTATGAGCGCCGAGGCGCTGATGGAGTTTCTGAGCGCCAACAGCGTCGGCATTTTCCTGCTCTTCCTCTATCTCTTGCTGATGGGACTGCTCGCCATTGTGGGCGTCGTCCTGCTCATTGTCTTCCGCAAAAAACTCGCGCTCAATCGCCGCGACGGCGAGCTTGCTCCCGCCGCGCGCAACCGCGCCCTCTTCCTCAATCCCGGTATGATCGCCCTTCTTTCCTTCGCCGTCTTGTTTACCGTCCTCACGCTCATTGCTTCAGCCACGCCGCTGTAAGTGGGGACGCAAGAGTACGACGCAAGGGGGATTTTTGGAAAAATCCCCCCTACACCCCCAAAAACTTTTAAGGAAAAGGATGAGGTTGGCGCGTTAGCCAGCTTCCTTTAGCGCAACAACTTCAGACTCATTTTGGGGCCCCTGCCCCAAAGTCCGTTAGCCTCGGCGTTGTTGAGCGACAAAGCGCACGCCGACCCAAAGGGTTAGCCGCGGAGTTGCTTGGCGAATGGATAGCCTCGCGGGGTAGGGAGCGGTGATTTTCCAAAAAAGCAAGATACCCATTGCCGCGCACTCTCCCTCAGTCGCCCGCGGCAAGCCGCCGGCGCCAGCTCCCTCTCGGAGGGAGCCTCTTTTCCCCCACGCCATTTTCCAAAACGTTTACAGCCCAACTCCCCCAATTTCGCTATGTGGGAAATCCGTTCACTCAAGCAAGGCATCGCACCCCGAACCCAACCCATCTTGGGCGTGCGCTTATGCGCCCAAGATGGAACGGCTTGATCAAACTTCACCTTTGAGCGCCGCCTTGGAAAGCGTAGCTTTCCACCGAAGGCGCGAACGGAGCGCGGCAACGCCGCGCGGG
>JAGBTR010000179.1 GCA_017631215.1 Clostridia bacterium
AAACCTCCCGCGCCTATCTGTCGACCGCCCAGAAAAAAGGCAACGTCGTCGCCGCCAGCGAGGAGATCCCCAAATCCTTTGTCCTTTACCGTGAAAATCATTGCGACCGTATCTGCTTCTCCCAACTCTCCTCCTCCGCCCTTGCCGGTCGGTGCGAGGAAAAGCAGTGAGTGCAGTCCGTTATGCTTTCTTATATAAAAACAACGAACATCAACGCTAATGCTAATAAAGAGAGGTTCAATTCATGACCGAACAGAACAACCAAGTGAATGAGAACACCCAACAGACCAATTACGACGAGAGCCAAATTCAGGTGCTTGAGGGTCTTGAGGCCGTCCGTAAGCGCCCGGGTATGTATATCGGCTCGACCTCCGAGCAGGGTCTGCACCACCTCGTCTATGAGATCGTGGATAACTCGATCGACGAGGCAATGGCGGGTCGTTGCTCGCGCATCGACGTGACGCTTCTGCCCGACGGCAGCGTCTCCGTCCGCGACGACGGTCACGGTATCCCCAGCGGTATTCACCCCAAAATGGGCATTCCTACGCTTGAGGTCGTCTATACCGTGCTGCACGCAGGCGGTAAATTCGGCGGCGAGGGCTATAAATTTTCGGGCGGCTTGCACGGCGTCGGCGCATCGGTCGTCAACGCGCTGTCTGAGTGGGTCGAGATCGATAACTGCTACGACGGTCAGCGTTATACCGAGCGATTTGAGCGCGGTATGGTCGCGCGTCCCTTCCATTGCGAGGGAGAGACCGAAAACCACGGTCTGTACGTCCGCTTCAAGCCCGACGGCACCATCTTCGAGACGACCGTCTTTGACTATGAGGTGCTGCTGCGCCGTCTGCGTGAGCAGGCGTTTCTGAACGCGGGTATCTACGTCCTTCTGCGCGACGAGCGCGACCCCGAAAACATCCGCGAGGACGTGCTCAACTACGAGGGCGGTATCCGTACCTTCGTCGAGCATATCAACGAGAAAAAGGGCGGTACGGTGCTGCACCCCGATATCGTTTATATGAGAAACGAGGTCGAGGACCGCATCGCCGAGGTCGCCTTCCAGTATAACGACTCCTACCTCGAGGACGTCCGCACCTTTGCCAACGATATCAATACGATGGAGGGCGGTACCCACAAGGTCGGCTTTAAGACCGCACTGACCAAGGTACTCAACGACTACGCCCGCAAGATCGGTCAGCTCAAGGATTCGGATAAGAATCTGTCGGGCGACGACGTGGGCGAGGGTCTTTCCGCCGTCGTGTCGGTCAAGCTGCGTGAGGCGCAGTTTGAGGGTCAGACCAAGACCAAGCTGGGCAACAGCGAGATGCGCTCGTTCGTTTACAGCCTCGTGGTCGAAAAGCTCAACGAATTCCTTGAGGAAAACCCGGGCGTCGGTAAGACCATCATCGAGAAGGCACTGACCGCCGCGCGCGCCCGCGAGGCCGCACGCAAAGCGCGTGATTCGACACGTAAGGGCTATCTGAGCGGCTCGACGCTGCCCGGTAAGCTGCGCGACTGTAACGAGAAGAATACGGCACTGACCGAGCTGTATCTGGTCGAGGGAGACTCGGCAGGCGGTTCGGCAACGCAGGGTCGTAACTCGCGCTTCCAGGCCATCCTCCCGCTGCGCGGTAAGGTGCTCAACGTTGAAAAGACGCGCGCCGACAAGGTCTACGGTAACCTTTCTCTGCTCCCCATCATTCAGGCGCTGGGATGTGGCATCGGTGAGGAGTTTGATATCGGTAAGCTGCGCTACGGCAAGATCATCATTATGGCGGATGCCGACGTCGACGGCTCGCATATCCGTATTCTGCTTCTGACCTTCTTCTTCCGTCATATGAGACAGCTCATCGACGACGGTCATATCTATCTGGCACAGCCGCCTCTGTACAAGATCTCCAAGAAGGGCTCCAAGCAGGAGATGTACGCCTTCTCGGACGCCGAGCGCGATGCCTGCATTGCCGAGCTGGGCGGCGGTAACAACATCGAGACCAACCGCTATAAGGGTCTTGGTGAGATGAACGCCGAGCAGCTTTGGGAGACGACGATGAATCCCGAGACGCGTACCATCCTCAAGGTCACGACCGAGGACGCCATCGCCTGCGACGAGATCTTCTCGCTTTTGATGGGAGATCAGGTCGAGCCCAGACGTCAGTTCATCGAGCAGAACGCAAAATTTGCCGAAAATCTGGATATTTAACGCAAAAAACGCGGATTTTTTCGGTGATCAGATCAATACAAATATGAAGATTTCGATATTAACAATCAACCCCTGCATCGACCGCGCGCTGTATCTTTCGCGGTCGGTCGTGGCGGGTGACATCCACCGCGTCGAGCGGTCGGTCACCAACGTGGCGGGCAAGGGACTCAACCAGGCCATCGTGCTAGAGAACCTCGGCACGCTGTGCGACTATTTCTCGTTCGGCTCGCCCGAGCGGGATGCGGTCGACCTCGCCATCGAGGCGCATCGCTTCGCCTACCACAAAACGGTCGCCGCCTGCGGTGTCCGTACCAATACCAAGATCATCGACGCGGACGGCATCGGCACCGAGTTCAACGAGCCGGGCGGTCCCATTACCGAGGCCGAGCTTGACGAGCTGCTGCGCGCGCTGGACGAAACGCCGACCGAGATTCTGTCGGTCTGCGGCAGCATTCCGCGCGGCGTGGAAAAGAGCATTTACCGCGAAATCGTCAAGCGTGCCAAGCAAAATGGCAAGATCGTGGCGCTGGATGCCGACGGCGACGCGCTGAAAAACGGTCTTGAGGGTCGACCCGACCTCATCAAGCCCAACCGCCGCGAGCTGGCGGGGCTGTTTGGTCTTGCCGAGTCGGAGCTTGGCGATATGGCAGAGACGCTTCGCCTTTGCCGCCTCGTTTACGCCAAATACGGCACGAGTGTGCTTTGCACGCTGGATGCCGACGGCTCGCTTTACGTGGGCTGTGACGGTGAGTGGCGCGTGAGCGCACCCAAGGTCGAAATGCGCGGCTTTGCGGGCGCGGGCGACACCTATCTTGCCTCCTTCCTGCAGGCGAGATACGCCGAGCACCTTCCCATCACGGACGCGCTGGCGTTTGCCTCGCGTGCGGCGGCCGCCAAGATCACGCTGGAGGGCTCCGAGCTTCCCACGCGCGAGACGATCGGTGCGGTCGGTGCGGTGTCGGTGCAAGCAATATCATCATAAGATTTCGAAAGGAGAGCAGACGTGCGAAGAAAATTCAATCCGATGATGACGCGCGGCGTGATCATCAGCGCGGCTGTGGCCGTGGCACTTTGCGTATGGTCGTCTGCTTTTTCTCTGGCGGGCGCGACTGACCCGCTTCGTGTGGCGGCGTCG
>JAGBTR010000180.1 GCA_017631215.1 Clostridia bacterium
GCGAAAAATTCGGTGGAGAAGCCCTTTATCGTCTGACCTCGGTTGATAACATTGATGTCTGCGTTTTTGACAGGCCCTACGACGAGTTGAAAGCCAAGTGCGACGTTATCGTTCCGTCATCTCCCGAAAAGACCTGATGCCCTTTTGCTTTTTCGATTCGTTTTCAAAAAAGGAGCACGAGGGAGAAAAACTTTTTCCAAAAAAAGTTTTTCTCCCTCGCAAATCATTATTTTCCAATTGCTATAAACGCCTCATCGGCGATCTCAACCGTCTCGCGGATGTCGTCGTCCGTGAGCGCGGCGTTGATGAAGTGGTTGTGGTGGTTGGTGAAAAAGACACCGCGGCGCACGCACTCGGCGATCCAGCGCTGATGCAGCATAAGCGAGGGATCATCGGCAAGTCGCAGATAGAAGAGCGACGGCACGCCCGTGACGTGCAGGTCGAGCCCGTGCTTGGTCGCGACCTCGATCAGCCCCGTCTTGAGCTTTTCACCCTTCTCGATGAGGATGCGCGGCGAGTCGAGGCGCTTCATCTTTTCGATGCAAGCGATGCCCGCAGCGAACGGAACGGCGCTCATCCAGTAGCTGCCCGTATAGGACAGACCCGAGATGGTGTTACGCAGAAATTCCTTGCCGCACAAGGCAGAAACGTTGTAGCCGTTGGCGATGGCCTTACAGAAGCAGATGAGGTCTGCCTCGAAGCCGAAGTAGTGATCCGAGCCGCCCAGATCAAGGCGGAAGCCCGCGCGCACGTCGTCGACAATGAGGATGGAGCCGTTGTCGTCGCACAGCTTGCGGACGGTCTGCCAGAACTCCTTGGCGGGCAGGACGTTATCGGCAAAGTTGCCGTGCATATAGGGCTGAGCGATGACGGCGGCGATCTGGTCGCGGTTGGTCTCAAACACCTCGCGGAGCGCATCGGCGTCGTTCCAATCGACGTAGATGTTGTGCATCACGTCCTCGGGCATAATGCCCGCATAGTCGATCTTTTGCGTCCAGGGCGAGACACCGTGGTAGTAGCCCTTGAAAAAGACGATCTTTTTGCGGCGGGTGTGGGCGCGCGCGGTCATGACCGCCAGCGAGGTCACGTCGTTGCCGTTCTTGGCGAAGAACGCCCAGTCGGCACTCTTGACGGTATCGACCATCAGATCGGCAAAGTCGATCATCACGGGCGAGGGCGCGGTGGTGCAATCGCCCTTCTCTCTTTGCTTGGCGGCCGCCTCGTCAACGTCGGGATCGTTGTAGCCGAGGATGTTGGGACCGTAAGCGCACATATAGTCGATGAAGCGGTTGCCGTCGACGTCCCAGAAATACGCGCCCTTGGCGTGGTCGCAGTATTTCGGATAGGCATCGATCGGGATATGACAGCCCTCTGCGGGGCCGAGGTGTCCGTAAATGCCCGCGGGGATGACGTTCATCGCGCGGCGGAGCAGCTCCATACTTTTGTCAAAGGTATAAACAGGATGCATCGTGATTCCCTCCTTATGCAAGATACAGACCGACGCGGTCGAGGATGCGGTTGACGTTGTCGAGCTGCGAGATCATACCGCCCAAGCGCAGCTTGCCGTCGCAGATGAGCGTGAAGGACGACGCCACGCCGTCGAACAGACCGCGCGCGTTATGTACACCGTCGAACTCCATCAGCGACATGGGCGTGTCGGTATCGGTGGGAACGGTAACAAGGCGGTGATCCTTGGCCACGATGTGCGCCGCGATGACGGGCGCGCCTTGCTCGGTGATGGCCATACGGACGTTGCCGTCGACGATATAGGATGCGCTGGCACGACCGACCTTGTCCTCATTGCCGATCTGGGCAACCGCGCCCGTAATCACGCGGAACATCAGCAGCGTCGAGGTGCGGTAGAACGCCTCATCCTTGAGATCGTCCTCGCTCGGGCGCAGATAGCGCGAGAGGATATCGGTCAGCGGAATAAAATTCTTGAGCAGGAAGCCGATCTTGGTAAAGCCCTTGGACGGAATGGGGGTGACGGTGCCGTCGATCATACCGTTGAATTTCTCGGGCGAGGCGAACGGCAGCTTGATATCGCACTTGTCGCAGCCCTCGGTGACACGCACCTTGCCATCGTCAAAGTGCAGCGTGCCGCACGGTCCGTCCTTGACGGCGATGCCGATGGATATCCGTTTGCCCGCAACGGTCGCGCGAGCCTCGTCCGACATCTCGCACAGCGCGGGAAGCGAGCCGAGAATGGCGAACAGATTGATGAACGCAAGCGTTCTTTGGTCGGTCTGTTTCATAAAAAAACGTCCTTTCTTTTTTCGATGCTGAATGGATGCGCGGACGGCGAAGCACCGATGTGCGGCACTTCGCCATAGCGTTCTTGATTATTCGGTGGGCGGTGTCAGATGGATGGCGACCGTCGCCTCCTCGCCGTCACGAACGTAGGTGATCTCGACCGTATCGCCGACGCGCAGATCGTACAGATACTCGCGCATCACGTCGATGCTGGTCATACCGTGACCGTCCATCGCGGTGATGATATCCCCTTCCTCGATCTTGTCGTAAGCATCCGAGGCGGTCGTAATAGACAGGATATAGACGCCCGTCGTCGAGGCGTAGAAGCTACCCTCGACCTCGGCGGCCTGCTCCTCGGTCAGCGTTTGACGGTAGTTGCCCGCCATCACGTACCAGTTCTCTGCCTCGACCGAAACGCCCGAGATGCCGAGCTGGGGACGCTGAGAGGATACCTCAGACTGCACGCCGTCGGTCGTTCCCGTCTTCATCAGCGCATCCAAAAGCGGCAGCGCGCCGTTGGACGGAATGGCAAAGCCCATACCCTCGTAGTCACCCGTGAGCTTGAGCGTGATGATGCCAATGACCTCGCCGCGGCTGTTGAACATCGGTCCGCCCGAGTTGCCGCTGTTGACGTTGGCATCGGTCTGGATCAGCGTCATTTTTTTGGTCATCGTACCGTCCATCGCGCGGATCTTGACGTCGCGGTTGATGGCCGAAACATAGCCATAGGTGCTTGTCCAGCCAAACTCCAGCCCTGCGGGATGTCCGATCACGACCGCGCGGTCGCCGAC
>JAGBTR010000181.1 GCA_017631215.1 Clostridia bacterium
GTTAACGATGATGCTCTGCATAGACAAGCCCCCTTTCTTGCCCTACCTTATGCGCGCGAAAATAAAAAAAGAACGCATCAATACGTTCTTGCAATCTGGTTCCATTATTTTGTATCGTTTTGGTCCTTTCTTGCCACTCAGTTTTGACATATAATCAAATCAGACATCCAAAAAGGAGGCACTTTTATGGATCAAAGAATTTTAACGGTACAGGATATTTCTTGTGTCGGTCAATGCTCGCTGACTGTGGCGCTGCCCATTCTTTCGGCATGCGGCATAGAAACCGCCATTCTGCCCTCGGCTGTGCTTTCCACGCACACGGCGGGCTTCAAGGGCTACACCTTCCGCGACCTGACCGACGATATCCCCGCCATCTGCGCCCATTGGAAAAAGCAGGGCATCACGTTTGACGCGCTCTATACGGGCTACCTCGGCTCGGCAAGACAGGTCGAGATGGTGGAGCATATGATGAAGACGCTCGTCAAGGCGGGCGGCGCCAAGATCGTCGACCCCGCGATGGCGGATAACGGCAAGCTCTATGCAGGCTTTGACGATGACTATGTCGCCGCGATGCGCCGACTCTGCCGTGCGGCGGATGTCATCCTGCCCAATATCACCGAGGCCGCGCTCTTGACGGGGCTGCCGTACCGCGAGAGCTACGATGAGGACTATATCCGCTCTTTGCTCGACGGTCTTGCCGCCATCGGCGCGCGCCACGTCGTGCTGACGGGCGTCAGCTATGCGCGTGACACGCTGGGCGTGCTTGTTTGCGAGGAGGGTAAGGTCACCTATCGACCCCACCGCCGTATTGACCGTATGTTCCACGGCACGGGCGACGTTTACGCCTCGGCCTTTACGGGGGCACGGCTGCGCGGTCACACGCTCGTCGAAGCCGCCGCCATCGCCGCCGATTTTACGCTCGCTTGCATCGAAAACACCGTCGATGCCCCCGAGCATTGGTACGGCGTGAGATTTGAGCCGATGCTGTCCAAATTGATCGAGATGCTATGAGACGTGTGGGGGGAGCTTCTTGCAAGAAGCTCCCCCCACGCCCACCTCAAGAACTCCTGCACATAGGAAGGAAAGAAGGGGAGTGCGCGTGCGCTGACCTTGACAAGCGTTGGCGCATCCAATATCGCTACGCACACGGTCTGCTGCAAGGGCGAACGCACTCGCAATGCGGCTTTACCCGCCAAGAAGTTTTTGAGGGGTCCTAAGGGGGACTTTTTTCAAAAAGTCCCCCTAGAGCGTTCTTCTTCCCCCAAATTCTCACGATGCGAGAGAGATTCGCGGCCTTGGGGGTGGAAAAAATTCCGTCGCGGTGGTAGAATGACAGCGAGGAGACACCGAAAGGTGTCCGATGAAAGGAGAATACACGATGGAAAAGAAAACGATGGGTAACTTCATCTCGGCACTGCGCCGTGCGGCGGGAATGACGCAGAGAGAGCTGGGCGAGCGGTTGTTCGTGTCGGACAAAACGGTCAGCCGCTGGGAGCGTGACGAATGCACGCCCGAGCTTGCCCTCATTCCCGCCATTGCCGACCTGTTCGGCGTGACGGCAGACGAGCTTTTGCGCGGTGAGCGTAATGGGACGACGAATGCCGCTGAGGGCGAGGCACCTCGACACGCGCCGTCCGACTATCAAAAGCAAAAGAGCGACCGCGCCTTCCGTATGCTGCTCGAGCGGCGAGCGGTCAAGTATCATAACCAGTCGCTCGCCTCGGTGGGCTTGGCGCTGGTCGGGCTCATCGTCGCGGCGGTCATCAACCTCGGTTGCCTGCGAGCGCAGATCGCCTTCTGGTCGTCGCTTTGCTTTACGGTCGCCGCTGTCATCATACAGCTCATCTTCCGTAATAACGCCTATATGAGATACGCGGATGCAGACGAGGTCGACGAGATGACCGACGAGGCAAGAGAAGCCGGCGTCGCCGCGTATAATACCCGTTGCCTGTATACGGCAAAGAACGTCTGTTTGACGGCGGCGTGCATCTTCGCCTTCTGCCTGCCGCTTGGCGTGATGTCCTTCGGCGCTTATACGGGGCTGACCTTTGACACTTGGCTGTTGTATGGCGCAGGATATGCGGCGGTCGCGTTGATCTTCGGCTATTGTACCTGGGAGATGTTTGTCCGCCGTGCGCTTGTCCGTCGCGGCGCGATCGTGATGAACGAGCAGGAGACGAACCGCTACACCGCCGAGCGGCGCTTGCTGAAGCGATCGCTGACGGTGCTGGTCGCGGTCGGTGCTGTCGTGCTGGTGGCAAGCACGGTGGTGCAGAGCCTTGACGTCACGCGCTTTGCCTCGCATCAGATCCTGGAGACCCGAGAGGACTTCATCGCCTTTGCCGAGGCGGAGGATGAGGATGAGATCCTCGTCGGTCACGGCTTCTTTACCGATATCTATGAGGCACCCGTCAGCGCGGAGCCGAGCGAAGGCATTCACGATCTGGTGGTCGAATTTGAGGACAACGCGGTCGAGGAGGTCTGGCCGCCCGAGAATGACGATGACTATTTGCTTCGTCCCTTTTACGATCGCGACGGTAAGCTCGTTTTCACCTATACCGACCGCCGCGGCATTTCGCGCATCGGTCTTTCCGATAGCGAGGACGGCTTTCCCGTCAAGGTGTACACCGCTACCCAGATACGCCTGGGCTACAATGTCAAGAACAACATCGTGACAGCCATCGCGCTCGCCTATGGCATCTTCGGCGCGGTCACGGTCGCACTCTACGTCAAGAAATTGCTTGAACTGCGCAAAAAGTACGCATAAAAGAAAGAGGCTTCCCAAGGGGAAGCCTCTTCATCTTTATACGGGCAACACACTCTGCCGTATGTACGCCTCCACGACGTCGCGGTCGCGGTGGGGGATGATCTGTCCCGCGATGCGCTGGGTGCGCTCGTCGCCCTTGCCCGCAAGGAGCAGAACGTCGCCCTCGCGAAGCTCGTCAAGCGCGACACGAATCGCCTCGGCGCGGTCGGGAATGACCGTGTAATTCGGTAAAAAGCGAGGCTTGAAGGCGGCGGCAATGTCGCTGCAAATATCCTCGACGGGCTCGAAATTCGGATCGTCTGCGGTCAGATAGGTAAAGTCCGCCAGCTCGTCCGCGACCGCACCCAACTCGGCACGGCGGCATTGCGTGCGTCCGCCGACCGAACCAAACAGGCACAGCAGGCGCTCGGGCGCAAGTGCGCGCAGGGAAGTCAGCATCGCGCGAAGCGCGGCGCCGTTGTGGGCGTAATCGATGACGACCAGGGCACCCTTGACCGTGAGCAGCTCAAAGCGACCGGGGATGCAGACGTCGGCAAGGCTTGCGGCGGCATCGGTCAGCGAGACGCCCAAGGCGTGCGCGATGGACAGCGCAAACAGCGCGTTTTGTACGTTGTGCTCTCCGGGGAGCGGCAGACGGACGGCGCACGTCTCCTCGCTTGTTCGGCAAAGAAAGACCGTTACGGGAAGACAACCGCCAAGCTCATGACCAATACACTCGGCACGCCACTCGGCCGTGTGTGCAAGCGCGCACCACTGCACGTCGCGGCAATCCTTGAGTGCGGCGACCACTTGCTCGTCATCGGCGTTTCCAATCAGAATGGGCGCGTCAAATTCTGTCATCAGCCGACGCTTACAAGCGACGTAATGCTCAAAGCTCGGATGCTCGGGCGCTCCGACGTGGTCCGGATAAATATTGGTCATCGCGCAGACCTCAAAGCCAATGCCGTCCACACGCCGTTGCCATAGCGCCTGCGAGGATACCTCGA
>JAGBTR010000182.1 GCA_017631215.1 Clostridia bacterium
AACAGACGCGTCAGACCGATCGAGATACCGACGCCGGGCAGCTTGCGGTCGGTGTAGAAGCCCGCGAGGTTATCGTAGCGGCCGCCCGAGCAGACACTGCCGATCTCGGGGTGCTTATTGAAGGTCGTCTCGTAGACGGTGCCCGTGTAGTAGTCCAGACCGCGCGCGATGGAAAGATCGACGCGGAAGTTGGTCTCGGGGACACCGAAGGCGGTCATCGCGCGGCAGACGGTCTCAAGCTCGTCGATGCCGAGCGAGAACAGCTCGTTATCGCCCGCCATCTCGCGCAGCGCGGCGATGATGTCGGCGTTCGAGCCCTTGAGTGCGATGAAATCGGTGACCTTCTCTGCCACGTCGGCGGCGATGCCGAACGAATCGGTCAGCTCGGCGCGCACCTTATCGGCACCGATCTTGTCGATCTTATCGACGGTACGCATGACGTTCTCGGTCTGATCGGAAAGCCCCAGCATTGCGAAAAAGCCCGAGAGGATCTTGCGGTTATTGACGCGGATAGTGAAGTTCTCAAGTCCGAGACGCTTGAACAGCGTGTAGATGATGGACGGGATCTCGGCGTCGTTCTCGATGCTCAGCTCCCCATCGCCGATGATGTCGATATCCGACTGATAGAACTCACGGAAGCGACCCTTCTGCGCGCGCTCACCGCGGTAGACCTTGCCGATCTGATAGCGACGGAAGGGGAAGGTCAGCTCGCCCGCGTTCTTGGCAACGTACTTTGCCAGCGGGACGGTGAGGTCGAAGCGCATCGCCATATCGGTATCGCCCTTCTGGAAGCGGTAGACCTGCTTTTCGGTCTCGCCGCCCGCCTTGGCGAACAGAATTTCGGAATATTCCAGCACAGGGGTATCCAGCGGATAGAAGCCGTAGAGGCGGTAGACCTCCTCCAGAGCGCTCTTCATACGCTCAAAGGCAAGCTGCTCACGCGGCAGCAGCTCCATAAATCCCGCCAGTGTACGCGGGGTGACCAGATCATTTTTTGCCATTTCTAACTCCTTTATACCGCACGCAGCGGTGGTGTTGATCATCATTAACAAGATATTTTACCACATTTTGCGCGCAAAGTCAAGGGAGAAGCGGCAATATCACGCAAATATCCGCAAAAATCCTGCCGACAGAGGGCGCACAAAACCCGACAGAGACAACGCACTGTCGGGTTTTGCATTTTCATATAGTCGCCTTGACGGAATCAAGCGCGAACGGTCAGCTTGAAATTCACTTCATCTCCGCATATCTCGCCGCGATGCCGTGCAGCATTGCAACGACCTGATCCATTCCCTCGGCCGTGATGTGCTCGAAGGGACCGTGGAAGGCGTAGCCACCCGTACCGAGATTGGGACAAGGCAGACCCATAAAGGACAGTCTTGCGCCGTCGGTGCCGCCGCGGATGGGCTCGACGATGGGCTTGATACCAAGCTCCTCGGCGACCGCGATGGCGTTCTCAATGAGGTGATAGCAGGGCTTGATCTGCTCGGTCATATTGCGATACTGCTCACGCAGATCCAGCTCGACCGTACCCTCACCGTGCTTGGCGTTGATCGCATCGGCGACCTCGCGCATCTTGGCACAGCGCGCCTCGAAGCTGGTGGCGTCGTGATCGCGGATGATATAGGACAGCGTGCATTTCTCCACGTCGCCCTTGATGTCGGTGAGGTGGAAAAAGCCCTCATAGCCCTCGGTCGTTGCGGGCGTCTCGTCGGCGGGCAGAAGTCCTTGCAGCTCACAGCCGATCAGCGCCGCGTTCTTCATAATATTCTTGGCGGAGCCGGGGTGGACGTTGACGCCGTGGACGGTGAAGGTCACGCCTGCGGCATTGAAGTTCTCGAACTGGATCTCGCCCTCGGTACCGCCGTCGACGGTATAGGCGAAGTCTGCGCCAAAGCGAGCGACGTCGAAGGCATCCGCGCCCATACCGATCTCCTCGTCGGGCGTAAAGCCGATGCACAGCTTACCGTGGGGGCGGTCGCTCGCCAGCGTCTCCTCGACGAAGGTCACGATCTCGGCGATGCCCGCCTTATCGTCCGCACCGAGCAGCGTGGTGCCGTCGGTCGTGATGAGCGTTCTTCCCTTCAGATCGGCAAGATGGGGGAAATCGCTGACGCGAATCACGCGGCCGCTTGTGCCGAGCGCCACGTCCTCGCCGCTGTAATCGGCAACGATCCTGGGCTTGACGCCTTCGCCGCAAAAGTCGGGCGAGGTATCCATATGGGCGATAAAGCCAAGTGCCGGTGCGCTCTCATACCCCTTCGTTGCGGGGATGGTCGCATAGACGTAGCACTTGTCATCCACGGCGGCGTTGTCGATTCCCAGCGCGTGCAGTTCATCGACCAACACGTTTGCCAATGCCCATTGAGCATCGGTCGAGGGGGTCTTGACCCCTGCCATCTCCTCACTGCTCTGCGTAGGGATAACGGCATAATTCAACAGTCTTTCATAGGCCTTCATCATTCAAATCCCTTTCTGTTTAGAAGGGGTACCCATATGGATACCCCTTAAATTTGATTAATCAGCGATAGAAAACAGACACGCTCTGAAGCACGCCGCCCCAGCCGCTCTCGTTCGTCTTAGCCTGACCGACACGGACGTAGATCGTATCCGCACCGGCGGCGTAGACAGCCGAATCGATCGCGTAACCATAGGTCGTCTGGGTGTCCTTGGTCGGCGTTTCCTTCACCGTGATGTAGTTATACAGCTCGGTCCAGTTCTCACCGTCGGTCGAGACCTGCAGAACGTAATTCTGTCCCGTGGTAAGCGTGATCAACGCATCCTTATACTTATTGAGGTCGACCGAGATGCCCGCGTAAGAGCCAACGGGATCGCAGTAGAAGCCGACCGCTGCACTTCTCGAGGGATGATTGACCGTCAACAGCTCGATGCCCTCTGCTATGGTGGGCAGATTGTTGCGGTTGAAGTTGTAGGTCAGCTTGTTATCATACTCCAGCTCATACCACGAATCCAGCTGACCCTTCTGCCAGCTGCTCTGCAGGTAACCCGTCTCCGCATCGGTCGGGAATGCATCAAAGGG
>JAGBTR010000183.1 GCA_017631215.1 Clostridia bacterium
GATGCCGCCGTGCGCACCGAGACGAGAGCAGAGTCGGTTCACTACCGCTTTATGCCCGTAACGGCCACCGAGAAAAAGGGCGTAACGCACAACGCGCTCGGCACCATCACGACGGGCAGCGAGTATCCGTATCTCTATTTGGATCACTACAAGGCAGACAACTCTGACAAGGCCCGCCTTTACAGCAACAACCGTTACTACTACGGCGATAAGCTGCAGCATCTGCTCTATGCCTTCCCCGTGGAAAAGGGCGCGACCTTGACCTCGGTCGTCTTCTCTGCGATGATGGGCGCCGAGCTGTCGGTCAGCGTTTCCGATTCGCCCAACGGCCCTTGGTATGAGGGCGAGGTGCGAACGGCCGAGGAGATCGCGTCGGGCGTCGCGAAGGATGCGGTACTGAAGGATCAGCGCCGTACGGTCGATCTGTCGGCCGCGGCTGCGCTGCTGGGAGAGATCCGCGGCGATAAGGTCTACGTCCGTATCGGCGACTCGGATACCTCGGACGGCGTCGGCGGCAGAACGTGGGAGGATCTCCCTGCCGAGTTCACCTGCTCGTATACGGTGACCGATACCATCACCGCCCAAACCTCGATCGGTCGCGGCGCGTGGCATACCTTCACCCCCACCACGGCATCCGCGTCGACGGGGTCGAATCACACCAATATCGGTACTGTCACCGATTCGAGTGAGTATCCCTATCTTGTGCTCGATCAGTACGCCGCAGACGGCTCTGACAGGGCACAGCTGTATAGCAATGGCAGCTTCTATTTTACCGACCGACTCAGATATCTGATGTACGCCTTCCCCATAGAGGACGGTGCGGTCCTGGAGAGCGCTTATTTTGAAGCCACGATGGGAATCGAGATTTCCGTCGCAGTTTCCGATAGCCCCGCAGGTCCTTGGCGCGAACTTGAGGTCAGAACACCTGCCGAGATCGCGGAGGGTAAGGCGGCAACGGATCAGCTGACAAAGATGCTCCGCAAGGTCGACCTTTCGGCGGCGGTCAGACAGATCGGCACGTTCGAGGGCGATATGATCTACGTCCGCCTTGGCGACTCTGTGCTCACAACGGGCAGCGGCTGTCAGATCAACAATTCGGCAGCTACCTTTGCCTGCACCTATTTTGTACAGCACGACAAAAAGAACGCCGACAGCGCCCTCAAGTTCAAGAGCGGCGCACTCTCGCTGACCAACGATTTCGGTATTTCCTACGCTGTTAACGTCCCCGCCGACTACACGGACGTCGAGCTTCGTGCGGCGTATGCGGACGAGGGACTTCGCGTCGAGACGCTCAAGCGCGTGGGCGACGAGCTGACCTTCGATTTTGTCAACATCCCCGCCCATTGCCTGAGCGATGAGATCCTCACCACGCTGATTGCGACCAAGGACGGCGGATCTGCCGTTGTCCACAAGAGATACAGCGTCCGTCAGTATTGTGAGAATATGCTGAGCAAGTCGAACGATGCCACCTTCCGCACGCTGCTGTCTGACGTGCTCGCTTACGGCGCGGCCGCCCAGCGCTACGCAGGATATCGGACGGATGATCTCGCGACCAACGTAAACGCGACCCTCACCCCGAGCGTCTTTGACATCAATCTCGTCAAGGGCGAGCGCGGCGTGAGCGGAACGAAGTCCGACCTTGCCGATTGGTACAGCGCAAGCTTGACGCTGGATACCGCTATGACGCTCAATATGACGTTCACCGCGACCAACGTCGACGACGTTGCCATCAACGTTCAGATCGGCGACCGCCCCGAGGAAACGCTGACCGAGTTCGTGCCGCTGGGCGGTGGCAGATACCGTGCCTCCTATGAGATCATGGCCTACGAGTTTGACGAAACGCTGACGGCGGGATTCGTCGTGGGCGGCGTCAGAACGGGACGCACGCTGACCTACTCGGTCGGCGGCTATATCAAGTCCACCTATGCCAATGCCAACGGCGCGCTCAAGGCACTTCTGGAGTCTATTGCCAACTACGGATATTCGGTCGATGCCTACGTCGCGGAAAATCCTTCGCTGATGGGCGCGACCAGAAATGAGGACAACGTGATCTATCCTGCCAAAACCGCATACGTCTCGGCTGCCGAGTATAGCCGCGCGATCGCACTCAACGACTCTGGCACGAATCTGACGCTTTTGCAGAGCGTGATGAACCGTGCCAAGGCGGGCGAGGCGGTGACCGTTGCCACCATCGGTGGCTCGATCACGCAGGGCTCCAGCTCGAGCAATAACGAGACCAAGTCGTATTCCGCCCTCTTCCGCGATTGGTGGAAGACCACCTTCCCGTCCGCGACCGTCACGCACGTCAACGCGGGCATCGGCGCGACAACGTCCTATCTGGGCGTCCACCGCGTCGCGGATCACGTCATCGCCAAGAATCCCGACGTGTGCATCGTCGAGTTCTCGGTCAACGACTACCACGAGGATCTGTACGGCGAGACCTACGAGAGCCTTGTCGCCAAGCTGCTCGACGAGGGCATTGCCGTTATGCTGGTCTTCACCGTTAAGGAGAGCGGCGACAGTATGCAGGCCGTGCACGCGGCCATCGGTGCCAAGTACCGTCTGCCGATGCTGTCCTACGGCGACGCCATCTTCCCGACCATCACGGCAGGGCAGAGAACGTGGGCCGATATCTCGCCCGACAACATCCACCCCAACGACTACGGTCACGCCTATATCGGCGAGATGCTCTGGAAGTATCTCAACAGCGTCTACGCCTATGCGCCCGATACGGTCACGCCCGTGGGCTATGACAGCGCGGCACTCAAGGCAACGCCCTTCTATAACGCCGAGCTGCTCGGTCCCGTCGCAACGTCCGATACCACGCACCTGACGCCCGAGACC
>JAGBTR010000184.1 GCA_017631215.1 Clostridia bacterium
ATTCTTCGCCACGTTGACCACTGGCTGACGCTTGGCGGTGAGCACCATATCGCCATGGGCGGCGATCTTGACGGTGCGCCGTTGCCCGATGGCATACACGGTGTTTCAGATGTGACCAAGATTGCCGATGCCATGGTGCAGCACGGTTACGGCGACGCGCTCATTCGTTACATTTTCAGCCAAAACGCGTTGGATTTTATAGAGAAAAACCTCGGCGGCTCGTCCGTCCGTTGATTTTATAAAAACACAGTTACATAAGAGAAAGGATATAAAAACCATGAACTACTTCAGTACACGCGACACACGCCGCGACGTCGGCGTATCAGCGGCTCAGGCCATCAAGCAGGGCTTGGCAGGAGACGGCGGTCTGTTCGTCCCCGAGACGCTCCCTGCTCTGACCAAGGAATTCCTCAGTGAGCTGTGCCGTGACGACTACGCCACACGCGCTGCCAAGGTCATGAAGCTGTTCCTTGAGGACTACACCTACGAGGAGCTGCTCGAGGATTGCCAAAAGGCCTACGCCCCCGAATCCTTCCGCGGCGGTGCCGCACCGCTCCACAAGGTCGAGGACGGTCTCTACTCGCTCGAGATGTGGCACGTACCGACGGCGGCGTTCAAGGATATGGCGCTGCAAATTATGCCCCGCCTTCTCTCCCGCGCCCTCAAAAAGACGGGCGAGGAGCGCACCGCACTCATCCTCGTTGCCACCTCGGGTGACACGGGCAAGGCCGCGCTTGAGGGCTACCGCGATATCGACCAGATCAAGATGATCGTCTTCTACCCCGTCGACGGCGTCAGCCGCGTGCAAAAGCTGCAGATGGCAACGCAGGAGGGCGACAACGTCCGCGTGCTGGCCATTCGCGGCAACTTTGACGACGCACAGACGGGCGTCAAGAAGATCTTCGGTGACGCTGCCGTTGCCGAGCGACTGGACAAGGGCGGCTACCTGCTCTCCAGCGCCAACTCGATCAACTGGGGCAGACTGCTCCCCCAGATCGTTTACTACGTATCCGCTTGGTGCGACCTGACCGCGTCGGGCGACCTCAAGGACGGCGAGACGTTCAACGTCTGTGTTCCTACGGGCAACTTCGGCAACATCTTCGCCGCATATCTGGCCCGCTGCATGGGTCTGCCCATCGGCAAGCTGATCTGCGCATCCAACAAAAACCACGTCCTGACCGACTTCCTGCAGACGGGTACCTACGACCGCAACCGCCCCTTCCATCTGACGATGTCCCCCTCGATGGACATTCTCATTTCGAGCAACCTTGAGCGTCTGCTCTACTTTACGGCAGGCAGCGCGGCAACCGCCGACTATATGGCGCAGCTGAACAAGAACGGCTGCTACACGGTCGACGCCGCCACCAAGGCCGAGATCGACCGCGTGTTCGTCGGCTATTTTGCCGATGAGAACGATACGGCTGCCACCATCCATAAGGTCTGGGAGAACAACCACTATCTGTCCGACACGCATACCGCCGTCGCGCTCTCGTGCGCCGATAAGTATATGACCGAGACGGGCGACCGCGCACCGATGGTGGTCGCATCGACCGCCAGCCCCTACAAGTTTGCCAACGACGTTTACCGCGCCGTAGCCTGCAAGGACGCCACCGACGAGCTTGCCGCGCTGGATGAGCTGTCCGCGCTGACGGGTGTCGAGATCACCTATCCTCTCGCAGGTCTTGCCTCGCGCACCGTCCGCTTCAAGGACGTCATTGATGCCGACGGAATGACCGACTCGGTCTACGAGACGCTGGGACTGTAAGAAAAAAGCGGCTGTCATAGACAGCCGCTCTCCCCCGTTTTGCTCAGTCCTTCTTCTGCTTGAAGGTCGCGCAGACGGTATCCTGCGAAGTGGTCGCATAGCTGGGGCCAACGGCAATCTCCTTGGCCGTGCAGTGCGTCTCGCAATCGTGATGCACGCAGTTGGTCACGTTGCAGACGATGCCGCAGATGTGCTTCTTCGTATCGCAGCCGCTTGCTTCCTTGTTGGTATCCATCATCATACACTCCTAACTTTAATTGCTTATTTCCACCGACGAAGCGTTTTAAAGCGTCGGCAGACGAGCATAGTTTGCCACGCGCAAGGGGGCGCTATCCCCCATCCGTGATTTTTTCAGAAAGGAGACGCGATGGCACTCTTCGTACTATCCGATCCGCATTTGGCCATTGCCAAGGCGGACAAATCTATGGAAGCCTTTGGCTCACGCTGGCAGGACTACATCCTTCGCCTCGAAAAAAACTGGCGTGCCGTTGTGTCGGAAGACGATACGGTCGTTCTGCCGGGTGATATTTCCTGGGCAATGACGCTGGAGGAGGCACGCGAGGATCTCGCATTTCTCGACGCCCTTCCCGGTCAAAAGCTCCTCGGCAAGGGCAATCACGATTTTTTTTGGGCAACCGCGTCCAAAATGAATGCTTTCTTTGAAGAAAACAAGCTCACCACGCTTCGCATTCTCTACAACAACGCCTACCGCATCGAGGGAATGATCGTCTGCGGCACGCGTGGCTGGTTCATGGAGGAAAAGCAACAAAAAACGGTCGGTGAGGTCGACTACCAAAAGATCGTCAACCGCGAGGTCGGTCGACTTCGGCTGAGTCTGGAGGCCGCACGCGCCTTGCAGACGGAGCAGGACGGCGAGATCATTCCCTTTCTGCATTTCCCCCCCGTCTTTGGCGAGTTCCGATGCGAAGAGATCACGGCGCTTCTGCACGAGTACGGTGTGCGCCGCTGTTACTTCGGGCACATCCATTTCCCGGTTTCCACCACGGCCGAGGAGATCGACGGCATCCGTTACGTTCTGTGCGCGGCAGATCATCTGCGCTTTACCCCTCTTCCCGTCTTTTCAACCGAAAAATTTTTCGCGCACGGATAAATTGCACAATTTTGAAGTTTTTTCTTAAGAAAAACGAAAAAAAGTCTTGACTTTTTCAACAAAAAACAGTACAATATCTATTGTATGTAAATTTCTAGCAAAGCTACATTTCGGAGGAACAAAAAATGACACTGATGAAAAACGAAAAGAACGACAAGGGCCAGATCGTCCTTGAGTTCAAGGTAGAAAAAGAGATTTTCGACGCTGCTGTCGAAAAGGAGTACCGCAAAGAGGTCAAGAACATCACCGTTCCCGGCTTCCGCAAGGGTAAGGCTCCCCGCTCCGTCGTCGAGAAGATGTACGGTAAGGGCGTCTTCTATGAGGGCGCATTCAATGCTATCCTGCCCGAGGCTTACGAGGCCGCTGTGAAGGAGGCTGCTTTGGACGTTGTCGGTCAGCCTGAGTTCGACGTGGTTTCCTGCGATGAGAACGGCGTTGTTTTCTCTGCCGTTGTCTACGTCAAGCCTGAGGTCGAGATCAAGGATTATCTCGGTATGGAGGTCACCCGCGAGGTCGCTCCCGTGACCGAGGAGGAGATCGAGAACGAGATCTTCGGCGTTCGCAACCGCAATTCGCGCGAGACCGACGTCACCGATCGTGCCGCTGAGAACGGCGACACCGCAACCATCGACTTCGAGGGCTTTGCCGATGACGTTCCCTTCGAGGGCGGCAAGGGCACCGATTATCCTCTTGAGCTGGGCTCCGGCTCGTTCATTCCCGGCTTTGAGGAGCAGGTCGTCGGTCACAGCATCGGCGATGAGTTCGACGTAAACGTTACCTTCCCCGAGGAGTATCACGCTCCCGATCTGGCTGGCAAGGCTGCCGTCTTCAAGGTCAAGCTGAACAAGCTGCAGAAGATCGAGCTGCCCGAGCTTGACGACGAGTTCGTCAAGGACGTCTCCGAATTTGACACGGTCGATGCATACCGCGCCGATTGGAAGGCAAAACTGGAGAAGCAGCACGAGGAGCGCGCTGACGCCGCTTTCGAGAACGACCTGATGAAGATGCTGATGGATAAGCTGGTCGCCGAGATCCCCGAGCCGATGTTCGTCGAGGAGACCGAGAACTTCGTTCGCGACTACGACAACCGTCTGCGTATGCAGGGTATGGATCTCAACCTCTACTTCAAGTATACCGGCATGACGCTGGAGCAGCTGCGCGAGCAGATGCGTCCTCAGGCAGAGTCGCAGGTCAAGTGCCGCCTGGCTCTGGAGAAGATCGCCGAGCTTGAGGGCATCGCTCCCTCCGACGAGGAGATCGAGGAGGAATATGCCACCATCGCCAAGGCGTATAATATGGAGGCAGATCAGGTCAAGTCGATGGTCGCAACGGATGCGATCGTCGCAGATATGAAGGTTAAGAAGGCAATGGAGCTGGTCAAGGAAAAGGCCGTCATCGTTGCTAAGAAGGACGAGGAGACCCCTGCGGAGAACGCATAAGTCTCTCTCACTGCAAGACAGCCCGGCAGAATCAACGTTGCCGGGCTGTACTTGACCGCACACCAAATCAAATTTACGGAGGTTTTTGTTATGCAGGATTTCTTCCATCCCCGCGCAGCTCTCGTCCCCACCGTCGTCGAGCAGACGGGCAAGGGCGAGCGTGCCTACGACATCTATTCGAGACTGCTCAATGACCGTATCGTTTTTCTGTCCGATGAGGTCAACGACGTGACCGCATCGCTGGTCGTCGCTCAGCTTCTGTTCCTTGAGGCCGAGGATCCCGATAAGGATATCAGCCTTTACATCAACAGCCCCGGCGGCTCGGTGACGGCTGGTATGGCCATCTACGACACGATGAACTTCATCAAGTGTGACGTTTCCACCATCTGCATCGGTATGGCCGCAAGCATGGGAGCCTTCCTGCTCTCGTCCGGTGCCAAGGGCAAGAGAATCGCTCTGCCCAACAGCGAGATCATGATCCACCAGCCTCTGGGCGGTGCGAAGGGTCAGGCCACCGATATCAAGATCCAGGCCGATCTCATTCTCCGCACGCGCGACAACCTCAACCGCATTCTCGCGGAGAATACGGGTAAGCCCATCGAGCAGATCGCTCTTGACACCGAGCGCGACAACTTTATGACGAGCGCGCAGGCTCTGGAGTACGGTCTGATCGACAAGATCCTTACCAAGCGCGACTGATCCCCCAAAGGAGATTTTACCAATGGCAAACAACAACAATCGTGCGGGCGGTGAGGAAAATATCCGCCGCTGCGCCTTTTGCGGACGCGGCGAGCATCAGGTCAATTTTCTGATCCCCTCCCCCACGGGCATTTATATCTGCGACTTTTGCGTGGACGCTTGCAGCGAGCTGATCGACGAGACGTTGGATGAGGTCGACGCTCCCGCGCGTCGCTCCACGTCGGGCTCTGCCCCCGCGCTGACGCTCGAGACGCTGCCCAAGCCCGCCGAGATCAAGGCCGGGCTGGACGATTACGTCATCGGTCAGGACGAGGCAAAGCGCACGCTTTCGGTCGCCGTTTACAACCACTACAAGCGCATTCTGTCCAAGCAGCCCAAAAAGGGACGCCGCAAGGAGGATGAGCCCCGCTCGCCCTTCGAGGACGTTGAGCTGCAAAAGAGCAACGTGCTGCTGCTGGGTCCCACGGGTGTCGGTAAGACCTATCTGGCCCAGACGCTGGCCAAGATGATGAAGGTTCCCTTCGCCATCGCGGACGCGACCACGCTGACCGAGGCTGGCTACGTCGGTGAGGACGTGGAGAACATTCTGCTCCGCCTCATTCAAGCCGCCGACTATGACGTCGAGCTGGCCGAGCGCGGTATCATCTATATCGATGAGATCGACAAGATCTCGCGCAAGAGCGAAAACCGCTCCATCACGCGCGACGTCTCGGGCGAGGGCGTTCAGCAGGCACTGCTCAAGATCCTTGAGGGTACGGTTTCCAACGTGCCTCCCCAGGGTGGTAGAAAGCACCCCAATCAGGAATTTATCCAGATCAACACCGAGAACATTCTGTTCATCTGCGGCGGCGCGTTTGACGGCCTTGAGAAGATCATCGAAAAGCGTCAGGGCAATCAGTCCATCGGCTTTGAGAGCAAGATCCAGAAAAAGGCCGAGCGTCGCGAGAACGGCATCTTCCACGATGCGACCGCACACGATATCGTCAAGTTCGGTCTGATTCCCGAGCTGGTCGGTCGTCTGCCCGTGATGGTGGCGCTGTCCGACC
>JAGBTR010000185.1 GCA_017631215.1 Clostridia bacterium
AACGGTGCTGGAAAAGCTGGGCACAAACATGATCTCGCTGTTTATCGTCTTCGCTCTGCTGTACTGGGTCTCCATGGCTCGTCTGATCCGTGGCCAGATCCTGTCTCTGCGTGAGCAGGAGTATGTTCTCGCCGCACAGGCTACCGGCGCAAGCGGCAAGTGGATCATCACCAAGCACCTGATGCCCAACTGCATCAGTGTCATCATCATTTCCACCGCACTTCAGATCCCCAGTGCTATCTTTACCGAGAGCTATCTGTCCTTCCTCGGACTCGGTGTCAACGCGCCGATGCCCTCGCTGGGCTCGCTCGCGTCCGACGCGCTCAACGGTATCAGCACCTATCCCTATCGTTTGATTATCCCCGCAATCGTCATTTCGCTGATCGTTCTGTCGCTCAACCTGTTTGGCGACGGCCTGCGTGACGCATTTGACCCCAAGCTCAACGGTTAAGAAAGGAGACGCGAGCATGGCTTTATTGGAAGTAAGAAATTTGCAAACGTCCTTCTTTACCGACGCGGGCGAGGTCAAGGCGGTCAACGGCGTTTCCTTCGATCTCGAGCGCGGTAAGGTGCTCGGCATCGTCGGTGAGTCGGGCTCGGGTAAGTCGGTGACGGCGTATTCGATCATGCAGATCCTCGCCTCTACCGCGAAGATCAAGGAAGGCTCGTCCATTAAGCTGGACGGTCAGGAGCTGGTCGGATCGGGTGAGAAGGTGATGAGAACCATCCGAGGCAACAAGGTGGCCATCATTTTCCAGGACCCGATGACCTCGCTCAACCCCACCTACACCATCGGTCATCAGCTGATGGAGGCAATTATGCTTCATACCGATCGCAACCGCGCGCAGGCGAAGGAGCGTGCGATCGAAATGCTCCGACTCGTAAACATCAACGAGCCCGAGAAGCGTATGACGCAGTATCCCTACGAGTTTTCCGGCGGTATGCGTCAGCGTATCGTCATTGCAATGGCACTCGCTTGCGAGCCTGACATCCTGATCGCGGACGAGCCGACTACGGCTCTGGACGTGACCATTCAGGCGCAGATTCTGGAGCTGATGAACTCGCTTCAGAAGGAGCTGGGTATGGCCATTATTATGATCACGCACGATCTGGGCGTTGTTGCACAGATGTGTGACGAGGTCATCGTTATGTACGCGGGCTCGATCTGCGAGCAGGGTACGGCAGATGAGATCTTCTACAATCCCTGCCACGAGTACACCAAGGGACTGATGCGTTCTATCCCGACCGTTTCGGGCGAGGAGGAGACGCTGCAGCCCATTACGGGTACGCCCATCGACCTGCTTAATATGCCGACAGGCTGTCCCTTTGCGCCCCGTTGCGACGCGGCGATGAAGATCTGCCTGCGCCGTTGCCCCGAAAATATGGACATCAATTCCGATCATCGTGCAAAGTGCTGGATGAACGTTAAGCAGGGTGTCGAGGATGGCTCGATCACGCTTGCAAGCGGTGAGACCGCTGAGCAGAATACTGCGGAAGGGGGAGAGAGCAATGAGTGATAAGCTGGATAAGGTTTCCGCTCAGGATGCCGTAGCTGCCCCCGCAACCGAGACGCCTCTTGTTGAGGTTAAGGGTCTGAAGCAGTATTTTAACATCAATACGGGTCTTTTCAAGTCCAAGCCGCTGAAGGCTGTAGACGGTGTTTCGTTCTCGATCAAGAAGGGCGAGACGCTGGGTCTTGTCGGTGAGTCGGGCTGCGGTAAGACGACGGTCGGTCGTACGCTGCTGCACCTTTACAAGCCCACCGCAGGTGAGATCTACTACAACGGTAAGAAGATCGTTACGAAGGCAGACGTTGATGCGTTCCGCAAGAAGGCTGCAATGGTCTTTCAGGATCCCTATTCCTCGCTCAACCCCCGTATGACGGTTTCGGATATCATCGGTGAGCCGCTGGATATCCACAAGCTGTACGCAACCAAGGAAGAGCGCACCGAGAAGATCCTCGAGCTGATGGATCACGTCGGTCTGAACAGTGAGCATGCCTCGCGTTACGCGCACGAATTCTCGGGCGGTCAGCGTCAGAGAATCGGTATCGCAAGAGCACTGGCAATCAACCCTGATTTCATCGTCTGCGACGAGCCCGTCTCGGCACTGGACGTTTCCATTCAGGCGCAGGTCATCAATATGTTTGACGAGCTGCAGGACAAGATGGGTCTTTCCTATCTGTTCATCGCGCACGACCTGCTCGTTGTCCGTCACATTTCTAACCGCATCGCCGTGATGTATCTGGGTAAGATGGTCGAGCTGGCTGACGCCAACGAGATCTACAGCCACCCGCTGCATCCGTACTCCAAGGCGCTGATGTCGGCGGTTCCCGTGCCCGATCCCAAGATCGCACGTGCGAACCAGCGTATCGCGCTGGGCGGCGATATCCCCAGCCCGCTGAATGCACCCTCGGGATGTCCCTTCCGTACCCGCTGTCCTTACGCGACCGAGCAGTGCGCGGCAGAGATGCCCGAGTTCCGCGAGGTCTCTGGCGGTCACTTCGTCGCTTGCCACAATCTTGACAAGGCGAACTGATCCGCGCTCCCATTCGTTCATTATCCGCTCGACAAGGTGTGCAATACTTGGCGCGCGGTATTGAAAAAATAAACACAAACAACAATCAATCGAAAGGAAAAAAGACAATGAAAAAGTTTCTTGCACTTCTTCTTGCTTGCCTGATGCTTGTTGCAGTCGTCGCTTGCGGTCCCAAGGAGCCCGCTGATGATGGCAAGCTCAGCAATTTCCCCACTCTTTCGTATCTCTACAACGAGAGCGATGCTCACAAGGCTATCGGTGAGTATCTGCAGGCTGCAGTTGCTGGCGTCGGTATCAACATGACGCTGGAGGTTCAGGAGTGGAACACCTTCCTGAACACCCGTAAGAACGGTGACTACTCCATCGCTCGTAACGGCTGGCTGGCTGACTACAACGATCCCATCTGCTTCCTGGATATGTGGACCTCGGGTTCGGGTAACAACGACGTTCAGTTCGGTAAGGGCGCACACGCTGAGCTCGCTATGTACGACCTTGATCTGACCGCTTACGGTTACGACATCAAGGTTGAGGATGGCACTTGGGCAGAGACCTACGACGTGCTGATCAGCACCATCAAGTCCTGCACCGACGCTGAGAACCGTTACGCTATGATGCACATCGCTGAGGACATCCTGATGGAGACCGGCTGCATCGTTCCCCTCTACTACTACACCGACCTGTACATGGTTGATGAGAGCGTGAAGGGCTTCTTCGCTAACCCCCTGGGTTACAAGTACTTCATGTACTCCACCGTTGAGGGTGACACCACCAGCACCATCGACGTCTGCCTGGCTTCCGAGCCCGACACTCTGGATCCCGCTCTGAACAGTGCTGTTGACGGCGCTACCATGCTGGCTCACCTGTTCTCGGGTCTTGCTAAGTGGGCTCAGGACGATGCCGGCAAGCTGATCCTCGTTGCTGACTGCGCAGTCGAGCTTCCCGAGGGTGTTGTCAATGCTGACGGTACCGTTACCTACACCTACACGCTGAAGGACGGCCTGAAGTGGAGCAACGGTGAGGCTCTCACCGCTGGTGACTTCGAGTACGCTTGGAAGCGCGCTGCTTCTGCAGATCTGGGTGCTGACTACGGTTACATGTTCGAGGTCGTTAAGGGTTACGGCACGGACGAGCTGGCTGTTAAGGCTCTTGATGACAAGACGCTGGAGGTCACGCTGGCTAACGCTGTTGCTTACTGGAACGAGCTGCTTGCATTCCCCACCTACTTCCCCGTACACAAGGCTACCATCGAGGCTAGCGCAGATGCTTGGGCTACCGAGCCTGAGACCTACGTTTGCAACGGTCCGTACACCATGTCCGCTTGGGAGCACGACAGCGTTATCACGCTGACCAAGAATGAGGCTTACCACGATGCAGCTGAGGTTACCATGGGTACCATCAAGTGCCACCTGTCTGATGACGCCAACAACATGCTGGCTAACTTCAAGAACGGCGCTTGGCTGCTGATCGATGATATCCCCACGGCTGAGATCGCAACCCTGAAGGTTGAGTATCCCACCGAGTTCGTCGTTGCAGGTCAGATCGGTACTTACTACGTCTGCTGGAACGTCAACGAGAACATCCTTCCCGCTGACAGCACTCTGACCGGTGTTGAGGCTGAGAAGGCTCAGGCTGAGATCCGTAACGCAATCGGTCTGCTGTTCAACCGTCAGTACATCTGCGACGAGATCGCACAGGGTGGTCAGGTTCCCGCTTCGTCCTTCGTTGCTATGGGTATGACCAACCCCGACGGTACTGAGTTCTACAAGACCGCTAACGGCGGTGAGGCTGCTAACGGCTTCGTTGGTTACTACGATGCTTCCGAGGAGGCTCTCGAGTCCAACTACGAGAAGGCAATGGCAGTTCTGAACAAGTACTACAAGTAATCTTGTTTCTGTCGGATGACAGACGAGCTTGACGAGAGATTCGTTATTGCACATTTTTTGAATTTTCGCTCAAGGATTCGGCATCATCCGTAATCCCAAAGCGGGGGAACGCATCGGCAACGGTGCGCTCCCCCGATTTTTTTGCTGAAAAGAGGAACGCCTTGTAAAAAGGCGTTCCTCTTTTCGGTTATCTTATTACGTAATCAAACTCGTCAAAGCGTGTCGCACCCATGTCGGATAGCAGTGTGCGACTTTTGCTGCGGTCATCCTCGGTGTTAAAGTTGGGAATCAGTGGCAGGCGGACGAGCACGTTGGACGCACCGACCGCATCAAGTAGCCAAGCGAGGTTTTTCAGCATTTGGGCGTTGTCGCGCCCTGTGTAGCGGCGGTAGATGTCGGGGTTGGTGTCCTTGACGTCCACGATGAAGCCGTCGAAAATGTCGGCGGCCGCCTCGACGGCAGAGAAGGGAACATTCAGCGAGGTCTCGGCATACAGCCGCCAATCCTTGCCGCACAGCGCGCGGAATTCGCGCAAAAACGGTATCTGCAGCAACGGCTCACCGCCGCCGAAGGTCACGCCACCGCCCGCTGCGCGAAAATACAGGTCGTCGATCCTGACGCGCTCGTATAGCGTCTGTGGCGTCAGCATCTCGCCCTTGAAGGACTCGTCGAGGCAGTAGGGGTTGAGACAGTAGCGACAGCGCAACGGACAGCCCCAAAAGCAAGCGAGCGTCGTCACGCCCTCGCCGTCGGTGGCAAGTCGGTGGCGGCGGATGCCGATCATCTTGACCGCGCCGCTCACGTCAGATCGTCCTCGGGCATCACGATGGGATCGGACTCGTCGGGCATTGTGTCGGCGTATTCCACCTCGACCACGTAGCCCTGCTCATCGCAGTACACCGTCACAAGGTCGAAGGTGTCGATGGGGCAGAGATAGGTGTCGCTGTTCTCGTCGCGGCGGACGAGACGCTCGGACCAGCTCTCACTGTTATAAAGACCCTCACGCGTGACGCCGCAGGTCAGAATAGCGGTCAGCTCCTCGGCGGATAGGTCGGAATCGATATCCTTCAGCACGGTTTCCTCGGGCGGCAGGGGCATAACACCGGCCAACTCGGGCTCCTCGGGTGGGAGCAGATCGCCCGACGTGTCGGGGGGCAGGGCAACGTCGCCGTCCAGCTCGTATTCATAATTGTCAGGCGGCAGTGGTTCGCCACCGAGCTCCTTGTTACCAAACCAATCGTCGCAACCGACAGTGCTTGTCGCGATGATGGCGGTCAAGCCTGCCACGGCGACCGTTTTGCCCAACCGTTGACGCTTTTCAAGCTCGCGTTCCAGATAGCGCAGCTCTGCCTCGCATTTGGGGCAAGTGCCAAGGCAATCGCCCTTGTGCTGACATTCGGACGTGATAAACGCAATGTCGTTGGCGTCGGCGATCTTCTGGCGGATCTCCTTGAGTATTTTACAGCGTTGCTTTCCTTTCATGGCAATCTCTCCTTTATGGCTTGTCATAGAATGGGATTTCTACTGTATAAGACGAGAATTTTTGCAAAATGTTCTCGCTCCGATAAATTTTATGACAGCTTTTTTAAGATTTCCCGCAGCTCGTTGACGGTTCCGACCATATAGTCGTGCCGACCGTACTCGACCTCCCAGACGAAGGCGTTGCACACCCAGCGGATCATTTTGTAAATGAGACGGCGGCGTACCGAGGCATCGTCCATCGCGAGCGAGCGACCGTAGCCCTGCCACAGATCGTCGCACTGCATCCATTCCATATAGGCAAAGTCAAGGTCGGGGTCGCCCCAAACGGCGCGGTCGGGGTCGATGAAGGCGCCAAAGGTCGGCTCGGGCGTATCGGTGCGGATGAGCAGATTGTTGGGGCCGAGGTCGGCGTGGACGAGATGGGGGATGGCGACCTCGTCGAGTATATCCGTGTGGCGGACGAGGACGTCGCGCATCGCTTGCTCCTCGTGTGCGGTGAACAGCGCGTGCGGCGCGCAGGTGGCGATCAGCTTGTCCAGCTCGTCCTTGAGAAAGTCGCTCCAACGCGCGTGTCCGCGACCGTGCGAGACGTCATACACGTGCCCGAAGCCCGTGCCGACGAGCGTGTGCAGCTTGGCGATGCTTTCGCCCAGCTCGCGGTACAGCCGTGCGGTGATATGGGCGGTAAAGGGGGACTGGGCGCGGTCGAGCGTGTAGGTCGTGCTCGGCAGATAGCGCACGATCATGATATCGCGGTCGATCAGCGCCTTGCTCGTATCGACGGCGAGTAGCTCGGAGGCGGGGATGCCGTGCGCCGCGCAGATGCGGTAGACGGTCGCCTCTGCCTCCATCATATCGTGCTCGAAATGGAGCAAGAGATGGCGGTTGACGGGTCCCAGGCGCAGCACCACGTCGCCGCGGTCAGCGGTCTTGACGAAATAGGTCGTGTTGAACAGCCCGCCTGACATCAGACGGTATTCGATGGGCGTTGTGCCAAGCGCGGCGCGCAGGATCGCGCGGATGTCGCCGTCCGTGACGGTGGCGAAGAGTGAGGATCGGACGTTCATAGCGCGCCCCCTTTCGTTTTTTCTTATTGTATCACATCAGTGCTAGAAATGCAAGAGGATATGGAAAAAGGACTGCCACCGAAGTGACAGCCCTTTTGTGTTTGAGTTGAACTTATGCCAGCTCTGCGAAGTACTTGATGGTGCGGCACCAATCGCGAACGATTAGGCGAGCTCTGCGAAGTACTTGATGGTGCGGACCATCTGGCTGGTGTAGGAGTTCTCGTTGTCGTACCACGAAACGACCTGAACCTGGTAGGTGTCATCGTCGATCTTAGCGACCATGGTCTGGGTAGCATCGAACAGAGAACCGTAGGAGATACCGATGATATCGGAGGAAACGATCTGATCCTCGTTGTAGCCGAAGGAAGCCGAAGCAGCAGCCTTCATAGCAGCGTTGATGCCGTCCTTGGTGATATCCTTGCCCTTCACAACAGCAACAAGGATGGTGGTGGAACCGGTGCAGGTGGGAACACGATGTGCGGAACCGATGAGCTTGCCGTTGAGTTC
>JAGBTR010000005.1 GCA_017631215.1 Clostridia bacterium
ATCAAAAACGCCGACATCGGCGTTTTTGATGGAGGGCGCATCGTTGACACCGTCGCCCGTCATAGCCGTAACCTTGCCCTTCTTGCGCCAAGCGTTGACGATGCGCGTCTTGTGCTCAGGCTGAACGCGGGCGTAGACCGAATACTGCTCGACGGCGCTCTCAAACTCCTCGTCCGAGATCTTGTCAAGCTCGCTGCCCGTGATGGCCTGCGAGGCATCGGTGATGATACCGAGCTGGGTTGCAATGGCAACGGCGGTGTCCTTGTGGTCGCCCGTGATCATAATGGGACGGATACCCGCTGAGCGGCACTCGTCGATGGCGGGCTTGACCTCGGGACGGACGGGGTCGATCATACCGACCAGACCCACGAAGCACAGCTCGTTCTCGACTGCCTCGGCCTCGTATGCGGCGGGCTCGGCGTCGAGCGGCTTGTAGGATGCCGCCAGCACACGCAGCGCGCGGTCAGCCATACCCTTGTTTGCGCCAAGGATATCGGCGCGGATGTCATCGGTCAGCGCGATTCTCTCGCCGCCGATCAGCGCGGTCGTGCATCTCTTGAGGATCTCGTCGGGCGCGCCCTTGGTGAACTGCACAAGCGAGCCGTCGGCCGTCTTGTGGACGGTCGTCATCATCTTACGCATCGAATCGAAGGGAACCTCGCCCACGCGGACGTATTCGTTCTTCTGGTCGTTCTTGTCATAGCCAAGCGACTGCGCGTAGTTGACCAGCGCGCACTCGGTGGGCTCGCCCACAGCGGTGGCAGCCTCGCGGTCGAACTCGGCATCCGAGCACATCGACATCGCGGTCGCCAGCAGCACCTCGTCCTCGCCAAAATGCTCGACGACGGTCATCTTGTTCTGCGTCAGCGTACCCGTCTTGTCCGAGCAGATGATCTGGGTGCAGCCCAGCGTCTCGACGGCGGTCAGCTTGCGGATGATGGCATTCTGATGGGACATATTGGTCACGCCGATCGACAGCACGATGGTCACGACGGTCGCAAGACCCTCGGGAATGGCGGCGACGGCGAGCGAGATGGCCAGCATAAAGGACGAGATGATGGGCTCAAAGCCGATCGAGCCCGTTTCAACATAGGCGCGAACGAGCTGAACGCCAAAGATCACGATGCAGATGCCGATGACCAGATAGGTCAGCACCTTGGAAAGACCTGCCAGCTTGATCTGAAGGGGCGTCTTGCCCTCCTCGGCGTTGGCAAGCGCGTCGGCGATCTTGCCCATTTCGGTGTCCATACCCGTAGCGGTGACGACCGCCTTGCCGCGACCGTACACGACGGTCGAGCCCATAAACACCATATTCTTGCGGTCGCCCAAGGGAACGTCGCCCTCGGCGCTTCCCGTCAGCGTATCGACCTTTTTGTCGACGGGGACGGACTCACCCGTCAGCGCGGCCTCCTCGATCTTCATCGAGGCGCACTCAATGATGCGCGCGTCGGCGGGGACGGAGTCACCTGCCTCCAGCACGATGATATCGCCCACGACCAGATCCTCGCTCTTGACGGTGATCTGCTTGCCGTCGCGGATGACCTTACTGGTCGCGGCAGCAATCTGCTGGAGCGCTTCGATGGCTTGCTCGGCCTTGCTCTCCTGCACCACGCCCAGAATGGCGTTGATGAGGACGACGGCGAGAATGATGACGACGTCGGCAGGGAATGCCCACGCGCCGTGCGCGACGCCCTCGTAGATCTCAAGACCTGCCGAGATGGCGGCGGCGACGATCAGAATGATGGTCATCGGCTCGGCAAGCTGCTTGAGGAAGCGATGCAGAAGGGATTCCTTCTTGCCCTCGGCCAGCTTGTTCTTGCCGTTTCGCTCAAGACGGTCAGCCGCCTCGCTTTGCGAAAGACCCTGCTCGGTGCTTTGCACGTGTGCGAGCACCTCGTCGGTGGATGAACAGTAGAATTTCATAAGTGTGTCCTTCCTTTCTCCTTACAGTCTTATTTTGCATGGTTGAGTCGGATTTTATGAAAAAAGACTCATGCACAGAAAACCTGCACATGGGTCTTTCGTTTCATTTAAGCCAAGCCGCTTGCGCGGCGGGATGTTTGACTTAACGCGCACGGGTGCGCCGATACTCCCCCATGACAACGAGTGAATCGGTCGCCTTGACCGATCATCGATTATCGATTATCAAAATTATAGCACATTTGGATAATAGTGTCAATGGATTTTTTGTGAAAAAAAGTAAATAGTTTTGTCAAATCATGGCAAAAGAGAGGGGATCGCACCCTTGCGGATTCGATCCCCCTTTGGTGCGATGGGAAGAATTACTTCTTCAGAGCTACAAGGCAACCGCCGTTGCCTGCATTCTGGTTGGCATTGGCACACCCGGGCTTGCCGTTGGCCTCGCCACCCTTGTTACCGAGCTTGCTGCAGCCGGACTTGTTGCAACCGCCGTTGTTCTCCTCGTCGGACGTCGGGTTCTGCGCGGACTGCTCGTCAGCGAAGACGGCACCGGCGCGCTCGCCGATCTCCTCGTAATCGTCCTCGATCGGGATCTCGGTGAAGATGCTTTCCATATCCTTCTTCTTGCCGAAGCAGCCCTTAGCGTCGATCTTATCGGGATGAGGCATACCGAGCGTAACGACGTTGGTCAGCTTGCCCGTGGTCTTGTCGTAGGTGTAGTAACGGGTAAGCGGGAAGGTCTCCTCGTACTCCTTCTCGTCCTTCTTGCGAGGAGCGGGAACGAAGATGTGGTAGCGGATCTGATCCTTCATCTCGATGTACAGCGTATCCTGGTCGAAGTTTCTCATACCCTCGACGTTGAACAGCAGCTTGCGGAGATTGTGACCGTCGATGTCCATCTTGTACAGCGAGTCGTTGTGAGGAGGCGTCGAATACTTGCGGTAAGCAACGTCCTCATAACGCAGGAAGTAGATGTAATCCTCATCGATCTGGACGTCGTTGGCGTCGATATCGTTAGAGATGAGGGTGTTCTCCTGACCGTCGGTACGAACGATGCGCAGATCGTTGTCCACGGTGAGGTAATAGATGTGGCTGTCGGTGGTCTTGAGGACCTTCTTCAGCTGCGAGCAGACGAAGATGACCTGCGTGCCGTCCGTGCTGACCTTGAAGAGGGCAGTGTTACGA
The DNA here is from genome assembly GCA_017631215.1 of Clostridia bacterium. Classification (GTDB taxonomy): domain Bacteria; phylum Bacillota; class Clostridia; order Oscillospirales; family CAG-272; genus SIG644. Next base: position 3,106 of record JAGBTR010000005.1, read on the forward strand.
CCCTCGCCCTTGATAACGTACATCCAGCCTGCCTCGATCTTAACGATGCTGGAGAGTCTGGGCATAACCTCGTAGCGGTCGGTGCCATCCAGCTTGTTGGAGAAGAGGGGAGCGATGGTGTACTGATAACGGTTGCCCTCGGGACCGCTGGAGTAGCGACCGCCGACGCGGTAGTAGACGCGGCCGTCCGAGTAACCCTCGTACGTGTAAATGTTGTTCTCGATGAGCGTGTTGGTCTTGGAGGTGATATCAAAGATGTACAGATCGAGGTTGAGCGAGTTGGAGCTGCGCTTGGTGTAAACGATGCGCGTGCCGCCGATGACGGTGCGGATCTTGCAGTCCTCCTTGAAGAGCGTTGCCTTCTTGAGCGTCTGCGTGTGCATGATCATCACGTTCAGCTTGATCGGCTGCTTCTTGGTCTCCTCGGTCTCTACCTGACCCTCGGGAAGCTCCTCGGTGTAGGTGTAGAAGAGCAGGTCGCCGTAAGAGTGGATGAGGTCAACGGCCTGGTCGACGACGCGGTTGCAGGTGACGTTGGCGAAGTTGAGCTCATAGACCTCGTAGTTGTTACGGTGCTCGATGAGCGTCTTCTTGCCGCGGAGTCTGTCAAGACAACCGACCTTAGCTTCCTCGGCCTCGAGGTTCTTGAGAACGTACATCGAGGTCCAACGCTTGTTGTAGAAGCGGTAGTTGCCGTTGTCGGCATTCAGGTGCAGCTTGTCGGCATCGTCAACGGTCAGCAGCTCGCGACCGGTCTTGGTAGCCATATCGTAAGCGCAAATGGTTCTGCCGTATCTGACGTAGAAGAAGACACTGCCGTAGTACTTGATGATCTCGGTGATGCCCTTGAGAAGCGGCTCGTCCGAAGGCTCGCCGTTGATGACCTCGAACAGCTCGTAGGTCGTCAGCTTGCAACTCTCCTCCTCGGAGGCCTCGTCAGCACCCTTCTTAGCGAGACAGCCCTTCTTGCCTGCTGCAGCGGGAGCAGCGGCGGGAGCGGGAGCGTCAGCCTTCTTCTTGGCAAGGCAGCCCTTCTTGTCGCCCTTGGTGGTAGGATCAAGAGCAAGCAGGTTCTTCTCGGTCTCCTTGTAGAGGAAGTACTTGCCGTAGAAGCTCAGCACCTGACCGTAGCGGAAGAAGTGGTTGATCTTTTGGATGTAGGAGAAGGTGTCGGCATAGCCGCGGATGGACTCAAAGATCTTCAGTGCATCGCGCTTGTCGCTGCCACTCTGCTTGTAGAGGTTGCAAGCCTTCTCATACTCAGCCACAACGTCGATGCCTCTGTCGCGGAAGGACTGGACGATGCGAGCGTCGATCTCCGCCTGCTTTGCGGCGATGGCGGGAAGGTCGGTGATCTTCTCGACGGTCTGAAGCTGGTCGAGATCAGCCTTGATCGAGGCCAGATCAGCCTTGATCTCCTCGAGCTTTGCTGCCTCAAGACCCTGTCTCTGAGCAAACTCGATGTCATTCTCCAAGCGCTTGATGAGCGCATCCTTCTGAGCGAGAAGGGCGTTGAGAATGTTTCTGTAACGGTCGAACAGACCCAGTGCGTTGGTGTTGTCCTCGTCGTTGTAAGCCTCTGCGATGTCAGCGGCCTGAGGAGCAAGACCCTTGAGCTTCATTTTCAGCGGGACGCTGACGCTCAGGAAGTCGAGCAACCAAGAAGCGGGAGCTGCGCCCTGCTTGATCTTGTTGTCCTCGACCATCTTGTTGATGGCGCTGATGAGAATGATAGAGGTTCTGTTGTAGGCAGCCCAATCGTAGTTGGCGAAGTAGTTCTCCAAATAGATCAGACCCGACTCGGGAGAGTCGACTGCGACGGCAACAGGTGCGGCGCCGACTGCGGCACTCGGAGCGGCATCGGCGGAAGCCGAAGCGGGGGCTGCGAGGAGCTCGGAAACCGAGGACGTGATATCACATGCGTAGCACATGACGTGACTGTCGCTCTCGGTGAACTCAAGAATGGAGCCGTGGCACTTGGGGCAAAGTCTGCGAATGATGTTTTTCGCAGAAGCCGCCGCTGGAGCCTCATCCTCCGATGCGTGGTTCTGGTTGAACTGGTTCTTGATGGTGTCTAGGATAGCCATGTTTTCCTCCTAAAGATAAATTTATATGCTTTTTTTAGGTTTACGGGTAATCAATGCCGCCGTGGGGGGGCTTGCACCGCAGGAGGCGGCGAATGCCCTTGTACACCCCGATGAACAGCCCGTATTTGTTGATCGCCATGATCATATACGTGGAGCAGGTGGGGGTGAAGCGGCAGGAGTTGCGCACAGACAGTGGGGCAAAGGCCTTGTAGGCCAGCACGAGTCCCACCGCGAAGCGCTTGCAGAGATAATAGCTTGCGATGACGGCGACCGTCAAGGTCGTCCAGAATACCCAACCGTCGTATCTCTCGAACAGCATTGCGGCGGCGATCCAAAGTGCCGTCAGGAGCAGGGGAGAGAGCAACGTATAGGTGAACAGATGTCGCACCGCAACTTCGCGGAGCTGTTTCATTTGAGCAACTTGCAGCGGCTGTTTCTGGCATCGAGCATGCCGTTGACACGAACGATGTCGACCTCAAGCGTTTCGATGTTGCCGCACTTGATGTTGGTGACGAGCTCACTGACCGCCGCCGCGATCTCAGCCTCACTCGTTGCCAGCGCGGGGTGGCTCATAGGATCGCTGAAGCGGATCTTCTCCGAGAGCTTGGTCAGCGTGGCCAGCAGCTCGGGATCGTTGACGTTGGCAAAGCAGCTCTCCAGATCGGATTGCAAAAGACGGATGAACTGTACCTTCTGCTTGGTGTAGTTCTGCGCATCCGAGATGCGGTTCATCGCGAACATCACGGTGTACAGCACGACCAGATAAGCACCGGTCAGAACGCACTCCAGAATGATGAGAAGCGCGACGCTCTCGATGGGGCAATACATAAAGATGGCACCGAGCACAAGATATGCCGCAGCCGCGATGAGGACAACGCGACGCGTCAGGGGCGTGTAGATGACCTGATCCTCAGCGCGACGGTCCTTCTTCTTGAATGCGTAGAGGAAGGAGAAGATCGCAATGAGCAGATTGACGGGGAAGGTGAATGTCCAGGCGATCCAGAACACATCGGAGCCCAGACGCGCGTCGGGAACGGTGAAGAACAGGATCAGATTCAGAAGCGCGCAGACGATCACAGGGGGGAGAATGCCGACGACTTTATTTCTATTCATCGTATGTACCTCCGATCAAGAAAGCTTGTGTCCGCAGCCGGGGCAGAAAAGGCTACCGCCGTCTACCGTTGCACTGCACATCGGGCAGACCTTTTTGGCAGGTGCGAGCGACTGTCCGCAGTTGGCGCAGAACTTGGCATCGTTTCCGACCTCACTGCCGCACTTGGGGCAGGTCTTGGCAAGCGGCGAACCGCAGTTGCCGCAGAATTTAGCGTTATCGCCAACGGGCGACTGGCACTTGGGGCAAAGCTTGGCGGGCGCATTCGATGCGGCGGGCGAGGCAGGCTGGTTGCCGCGCAGACCCGAAACCACGCCAAAGCCCATACCGGCACCCATACCGACGCCGACGCCGACACCGTAGCCGGGATTTTCCACCGCCTTTTCCAGCGCGTCGTACTCACGCTCCTGCTGATAGGTGTAGCCCTCGGCGGCGCGGGCATCGCTCTTGGCCTTGCCGATCTCGCGGATGTGATGGGCCTCCAGCTCGGTGTCGCTGAGCGACTCCAGACGCTTGGTGACCACGCGCTCCTTGGCCGCACGAAGCTTGGCGAGCGACTCCTCCTCGGCAAAGATGGTGCCGATGTTGAAATGTACGACCTCAAGACCGATGTCGTCCAGCTTTTCGTTCAGCTTGATCTGGACTGCCGTAGAGAGCTCCTCGAGCTTGGTTGAGATTTCCAGAATGCCGACACGCTGACCCGTAATGGTGTTAGCGATCAGATTGCTCAGCGAGGTGAGCATCATTCCCTTGACGGTGCGGCGGATGCTGTCAACGGTGAATTCGGGCAGCTGACCGACGACCTTAATGACAAACTTGCGCGAATCCTTGACGCGCAGACCCGTCTGACCGCTGCTGCGGACGTTGACGATCAGTCCGTACTGCGGATCCTCCAGCACGATGGGTGCGGGCGTGCCCCACAGAACGTCCAGCACCGAAACGCGGTTGATGAAGAATACCTCGCAAGGGAAGGGCGTGTCGGTGTGAAAGAGACGGCCGAAGAATTTCTTGAGCAGAGGAACGTTCTCGGTGCTCAGATCGTGTCGACCCGAGGCAAACAGGTCCAGAGCCTGTCCTTCCTTGTAGAAAAGAGCCTCCTGCGATTCGTAGACGATCAGCTGTGAATGGTTGTTGAAGTTCTCGATGTGACTCTTTTGCACGAGCGTGCTGTTGTCCATCGTACAGCTGATCACTTCGGTTCCTTGATTGAATGCCATAGTGTTCTCCTATCTGCTGTTCGGATTGTGCAATGTTGACAAGCGAGGGCATCCGAACCGCGAATAAAGTTACATATTTGATTATAGCACTGCTTTCATTGCTTGTCAACATCTTTTTAACAATTTTATCATAGTTTTTTGACAATTTGGGAGGGGGGTAGGGGCGGTAAAAAGACCGAAAACAAAAGCCCCTGCCTCGGCAGGAGCTTTTGGGGGTGATGTGGAACGGTCTCTTATCGTTTTACCGTTTGATTCAAGGCGATCAGTGCGATGATATCGGTACAGAAAAAGAACTGAAAAAAGATGGTGAGGACCGTGAGAAGAGGTTGATTTTGCTTGAATTTTGCCGCCGCGGGAATGCTGATGGCGGCGGTGAGTATCAGCGTCAGCCAATCGAGAAATATCAAAAAAAGGATGAAGGGGAAGGTGAAAAACAGCATAATTGCCATCAAAAGCCCCAGCACGAAGATGGCCAGGTAAGTGGGGATGTGAAGAAGCTTGACGCGAAGCGCTGTGCGAAGGAGGTCGCGCGGGTCGTCATTTTTCGAAATCCACAGATACACCGCAGTCGTGACGGGCGCGATGATCAGGCAGACAAGGCAGAGAAGCGACAGCGCGGTCAGGACGGGATCGCCCGTCAGAAACCGCTTGACGACAAAGCCGTAGCCAAGGCAAAGGCAAAGCAGGTAAGGGAAGAGGATGGTGGGGAGCAACAGTAGCTTTTTCATTGGTCACCCTCCGACGGATACTGCCAATCGTTTCGTTGCTTGAGCTGCTTGACGATCTCGGCATCGTCTCGCGGGTCACTCAGCTCTGCGATCGCCCCCTCGCGGACGACGGCTTTGCCGTCCACCCTCTCGACGATCACGGCGTAGCGAAAATCGGTGTAAACCGTGCCGCCCTTGCCGTCGTCGTCCGCCGCCGTGGCACTGACGCGGTACAGCTCCTTGCCCGCGGTGTCGGCGTTACAAAAGCGAACGTACCGACACAGCGATTCGTCCGTGCCCTCGTAGCCGTTTTGCTTGGCGTAGGTGTAGATGGGCTCGTTGAGGGTATAGGTCTTGACCTTCAGCTCGCCCTTGGGCTTTTTGACGCTGATTTCGGTCTTGGTGCACTTCTCCTCGCGCATCTCGCGGTTCCAGTCGTTGCGCTCCTTGAGTGTCTCGATCGCATCCTGCGAGCGCGACAGCGCGGCGTTCAGCGTGTGCTCGGCTTTGCCGTCGTGATCGAAATCCTGTTCAAACATATATGGCTCGTAGCAGGTGTCCTGATAGTAATAAACGTAGTTGTCCTCGACCCTTTGCGCGATCACAAAGGCGACGGAATAGTAGATGTGTCCGAGATCGGTTTCGTCGTAGCAGAACAGCGTGCGACCGAAGTCGTCCGTTTCGAGGACGGTGATGGTAGGGTCGTAGATCAGCTCGCCGTTGCTTACATGCCCGGCGGCGTCGAAAATGTTGTTGACGGCAACCGTGTACAGCGCCTTGTGCTCACCGTGATATCTGCTGTTGCTGTTGATGAGAAGGCAGGCAACGAGCACGAGCGTGAGAATGACGATAAGGACGATGGAGACGGCACGGAACAGAAAACGAAAAATGTGTTTCACAGGAGACCTCCTTGATCGGATTCGGCGCTTATTTGTTTTATTATAGCACATCCCCCGAGAAAAAGCAATAACCGATTGGTTGAGCGGAGGTAAACGCGATTTGTGGGTCGTGAATGACCAAAAAAACAACTTTTGCTGTGAAATTCCAAAAAGTCTCTTGACATACGGACGGCTTTATGGTAAAATGTCACGGTATTAAATATTGGGATGTCGCCAAGCGGTAAGGCACCAGACTTTGACTCTGGCATTCGTCGGTTCAAATCCGGCCATCCCAGCCAAAACAAAAGACCACCTCACGGTGGTCTTTTGTTTTGGCACATAAATGGAAGGACTCGAAAGGCGGGGCGGGAAAAAGCCCTGAATGGGCTTTTTTAGTTCGGATAACTTATTTTATCTCACGCTTAAAAAACCTCTTCATATACAACAAAAGAAGCACACCCAAGATCGGGAAGATCGCCGCGATCAGCATACTGACCTTAAATCCTACCTGCTCCGGAGACAAGGACAAGCTGCTTCCAAGCGTCTGCGCCCATTCAGTGGCGGAAATTTTATCAACGATAATTCCCATTGTCTGAGGTGCAAAGGTAGCGCCGAAGTCGCCACCTGCCGCCATCAGAGCATAAGCGGATACACCGACAGCAGGAATTTTTTCTTCCATAAGAATCAAAGTTCCAGGCCACAGCATCGATGTGCAGATACCGGTCAAAACACAGCCGACAAGAGAAAGAACTGCATTGGATGAGAATCCAACCAAAACATAGCAGGCAATCGCGCCGAGCATACTCATCATCAGCACGCGGGAGATGTTTTTACCAAACTTTGCATAAGCGCTTCGCGTAAGAGCAAGAAGCACCGCGAACAAGCACATACCGAAAAGATCTCCCCACATTTTAGGAATGTAGAGCACGTTTTCCGTATAAACGGAGATCCAGTTTGACATCATGTTCTCGGCGCAGGCACCGAGGAAAATGCACGCCATACAGAGCAAGATTCCCTTTGTTCTGTGTGTGGATTTAATCGTTTTTTCTTCATTGTGCTCTACGTTCATATCCGGCAGCTTCGAGGTGAACAGCAGGATAGAAGCAATGACAGGGAGAGCCGCCCAGAAGAACGTCAGATACATCCAATACTGATTTCCAAGGAATTTGAGGAACAAGGTGCTG
>JAGBTR010000186.1 GCA_017631215.1 Clostridia bacterium
CCGCCGCAGGCGGCGCACGCAAGCCGCTTCGGTGCTTCGCTTCGCTACGCAAGGCGCGGCTTGGGGGTTTTGTTGGGCGAAATGCTCCGTCTTGTTCGGCACCGCCTCCAAGACGGGTTTGGTTGGAGGTGCGATGCTTTGCTTGGGCGAGGTCGCCGCTCGCATAACAAAAATGGGGGAGTGCGGCTGAAAGCGTTTTGAAAAACGGCGGGGGAATGAGGCTCCCTCCGAGAGGGGGCTCCCGCCGAAGGCGGGTGGAGGAGAGTGCGCGGCAAGAGATCTTTTGCTTTTTGGGGGAGCGCCGCCACCTACCACGCGAGGCGATCCATTCGCAAAACAACTCCGCAGCTAACCCTTGGGGTAGGGGACCCCAAGGACGCATAGAAGTTGTTGGGATAAAAAAAGGAAGGCTACGCATCAGCCTTCCTTTTCTTTCAAAAGTTTTTGGGGGTGCAGGGGGACTTGGAAATTCCCAACGGGAATTTCGCGAATTGGCGCTGGCGCCAATTCTATTTTCTAAAAATCCCCCTTGCGTCTTCGTCCCCTATTACCCCATATAGGAGTACAGAATCTCACCGCTCTTACTGCCCAGCTTAACCGTGTAGGGTCTGCCGGGGAAGAGGTCGAAGAAGTTATCGGAGAGGTTGCCGTCATCGCCGTCGAGGTCGAGGCAGACGCCGAGGACGAGCTTGTCGGAGAGGTAGGTCGCGGTGCCATCGCCGTTGAGCGTGACCTTGATGTCGGACTTTTCAAGACCGATCAGCTTGTGCTCCTTCTCGATGAAGCGGCGGCGGAAGAGGGGCGCGCCCTCGACCTCCATCTCCAGCACGGGGATGGCTCCCTCGGGCAGCTCTGCCTTGGGCAGCGATGCGATCACGGTGGACTCGTTGGCGGGAATGACCACCTCGACCGTCTTCAGCTCGATCTTGCCGCTCGGCAGCATATAGCCGTAGGTCAGCTTGGCGGGCGTGTCGACGAGCAGGTCGCTGATGCCGTAGATGTCGTAGCGATCGTCCGCCTTGGCAAACTCTGCCGCGACGGGCTGGAACGAGCGCTTGACCGACCAGAAGGCGGGCGTGCGGTTGCCGAAATAGTCAATCGTACCCCACGAGCGGGTCTCGGGCCAGCAGGCGTTGTACATCCAGAAGATGGACGCCGAGGTGTACTCGCTCATACGGCGGCGGAAGTTGATGTTGTACTCGTAAAGCCCCTCGCCGTGAACGAAGCCGAGGTAGAAGATGGAGTCCTCGATGGGCATATTGCCCTTTTCGACCGTGATGCCGAGATAGCGCTCGATGCCGTGCAGCTCGGGCGTGACCTGCGGGTGGTCGGAGGTGCAGTTATCGTGCAGCTTGTAGTCGTAGGAGTGGATGAACTTCTGACCCTCGGAAAGGCAGGCCATCGTCGCGGGCAGCGAGGTCGGACCGAGCAGACCGCCCTCGTCGGGGAAGGTGCAGATCAGGTCGCGGTAGGGGAAAATGTTGTAGGCGAAGCCCCAAGGATGCTGGTCACCCGTCAGGCGATCCTGCGGCGGGCGGCCGTTTGCCGAATAGGGGCTGGAGGGATGGTAGAAGCGCATCTCACCCTCCTCATACAGTACGCGGGGCAGAACGACGAAGTAGAGGTTGGCATCGGTGTATTCGGCCAGACGGTCGGGCATCGTCGTGCCTGCGCCCATAAACATATCGATCTCGTTGTTGCCGCAGTAGATGACGAGCGAGGCGTAGACCGACATACGGCGGATGTTGTACTTGACCTCCTCGATATAGCTCCTCATGAAATCCTTCTCGAAGGCGGGGTAGGTCGCACACGCGCCGATGAAATCCTGCCAGACGATGATGCCCTTCTCGTCGCACAGATCGTAGAAGTCATCCCACTCGTAAAGGCCGCCGCCCCAGACGCGCAGGGCGTTGAAGTTGTTCTCGATGGCGCGGTCGATGGCGACCTCGTATTTCTCGCGCGTCATCTGCGAGTAGATCATGTCGACGGGGATAAAGTCACCGCCCTTGGCAAACACGCGCTTGCCGTTGATGATGATCTTAAAGTGCGTACCGCCCTTGAAGGGAGACTGGTCGATCTCGACGTGGCGCAAGCCGACCTTTTTGGTGATCTGCTTGATGAGGCTGCCGTCGTTCTGGTTGTAGATATTGATGACGACGGTGTAGCGGAACTGCTCGCCCTGCCATCTGGGGTACCACAGCTTGGGGTTCTTGATGTCAAGCTCAAGGTAAGCCTTGCCCTCGGTCTTGACCGTACCCTCCCAGGTGGCACTCTCGCCCGTTTCGGCAACGGTCGCCTCAACCTTGACGGGGGTCTCGATGCCGTTGTCAAAGAACTGGCGGATGTACAGGCGCGCGTTCGAGTAGTCCGCGTTGAGCAGGTGCATAATGGAGGTCTCGTTGACCATGACGGGCGAGATCTCGATATAGCAGGGCTTGAAAATACCGACCGTCAGGCAGCGAGGGCACCAGTCCCACTCGTACGAGTTCTGGGGCTTGCGTGCGTGCATACGGTTCATCATAAAGCCCAGCTCCATGTCGGCGCAGAAGAAGTGATCGTTGGACTTCTTGGCGTACTCAAGCATACCCGAGTCGAGGCGGACGGCGAGCTGGTTCTCGCCTGCGTGAACGAAATCGGTCACGTCAACGCGGCAGGGGTAGTAGAAGTTGGTGTGCTTGGCCACCCGCGTGCCGTTGACGAAAACGTAAGCAGCCAGATCCAGACCCTCGAAGACGAGGCGGATGCGCTGACCCTCGGCCAGATCCTCCTCGGAGAGCGTGAAGGTGCGGGTATACAGCCAATACTGGCCGTCGATGAACTGGGCATTGATGACGTTATGGCCGTAGTGGACGTCGCCCGTGAGGAATTCCATTGCTTCCTGCACTGTGCCGGGGACGGGGGCGGGGTAGTCGGGGATGTAGGGCATATCGGGCTTGGGGAAGGAGCGAGAGTGACCGTGGTAGAAGGTGGCGCCACGGACGCGCCAGGTGCCGCAGAGGTCGATGGTCTTCATGGTGGTGTTGTCCTTTCTTTAGATATATGATTGGATATTGTGGTTCAAATTTTGATTTGTGGGGGGAGTTTGGTGCGAACATAGTCTTCTATTTACCCTCACACTGCGCCCTTTGGGCGCGCGTTCGGGGATAG
>JAGBTR010000187.1 GCA_017631215.1 Clostridia bacterium
ACGGTCACGCCCAGCTCCTCGTTGATCTTTTTGAGCGAGGACAAAAACTCGGCGGCGGCGATGGGGTCGAGCTGTGCGGTCGGCTCGTCAAGCACCAAAAGGCGCGGCTGCATCACCATCACCGAGGCGAGGTTGAGCAGCTGCTTCTGACCGCCCGACAGCTCGGCCGTCGCGCGGTGGTACAGATCTCCAATGCCGAAAAAGCCCGCGATCTCGGCCACGCGGCGGCGGATAACAGAGCTGCTCTCGCCCAGACTCTCCAGCCCAAACGCCAGCTCGTGCCACACCTTGTCCGTCACGATCTGCTCGCTCGGATGCTGGGAAACAAAGCCGACCTCGGCCACGCTCTGTCGCTCGTCGAGCGCGTCAAGCTCCTGCCCGTCCAAGCGGATGGAGCCGCTCTGCTTGCCGTTCGGGCTCATCTGTCGCTTAAGCAGGCGCAAAAGCGTTGTCTTACCGCAACCCGACGCGCCGCACAGCACGACAAAATCGCCCTGCTCCACGCAGAGGCTCACGTCGCAAAGAGCCGCTTCGTCGGCACCTGCGTAGGTAAAATTCAAATGCTTGATCTCAAGGTATGCCACAGTATCGTTTCCTTTACTTCCATTAGTATCGAGCCGCCGCAGAGCAACGTCAGCGCGGCGTAGAGGGCAAGGTCGGCAGGGCCGTGACCGACCGCACCGAGCGTGGGATAGTACGCATAATCCACGCCGCCGACAAGGACGAGCGCGATCACGGCGACCGCAAGAGCGAGGGTCAGCACGAGCAGGACTGCATCCGACGCCGTAAAGCGGAAGATCGAATAGGCGGTGCGCCCGCGCAGCCCATAACCGCGCGCACGCATACTGTCGGCCGTTTCGATCGAGCCCTCAAGAGCACGCGAGACAAGCGCGGAAAAGACGCTTCCGCCGCGGCGCAGCTTGGCGACCGCACCGTCATCCGTCTCGGGTGCAAGGGCGCGCTGGGCATCGTCGATCTCGCGGTATTGCCGCTTGAGACGCGGGATGGCGGCGAGCGTCATCGAGAGAAGGAGCGACAGCTTGGGAATGATGCGACCGAACAGATAGATGAACTTATCACTCGTCATAATCTCGCTGTAGCAGGCGAACCAGTAGAACACGGCCGCGACCATCAGCGCAAAGGTGGCGCCATACACGATGGACTCCAGTGTGATGGGGGTATCGTTCAAAAACAGCACGACCGTACTGCCCTTATGCGAAAGGATGGGGTTGAGCGCGGCGATGACGACCATCATCGGCAGGCTCCAAGTAAGGCTTTTGAGCAGTCGTCTGCCACCGCAAAGCGTGCCGTAAAGCGAGATGCCCGACAAAAAGCAAAGCCCAACAACGACGGGGTGCATCGTCACCATCGCAACGACAATGACGGACACGAAGTAGACAAAGGCGCAAATGGGATGCACGCGGTCAAGATATCTCATTCCGTCACCTCCCCGCCAACGTTCTCGCCCAGCGTTGTGGTGTAAAGGAAGGAGACACGGTCAGCGTCCTCAAGGATATAGGCGTCACAGCCGCGCGAGGGATGCACACCGTTGACGGTATACACCCAGCCCGACAGCTCGCCGAAATCAAATTCGTACAGATTATTGATGCCGCGGACGTACCGCGACGAGCTATCGCCCACCGTACCGCCGTGCGCCTCCACCAGAATGCGGTGCTGTCGCGCGGCGCGGAGGAGCACGTCGTAAGCAGAGTCGCCCTCACAGAGCACGACCTCGGTCGCAGACAGCACCGCGCCGTCGGTTGGAATATGGTCGTCAAGTCCGGCCACGCTGTCACAGCGGATCTCGAGCGTGACCGCGCCGATCACCTTGCCCGTCTCGTCCGCCGCTCCGTAATACTCCTCGGGGGTCTGCACGCGCACGGTCAGGACGAGCACAACGGCAAGTCCAGCCACAACGATCGCAAGGCACGCGTCACGCACGCCCTTTTTCTTTTTGATCAAAAGGAGCAATGCCGCCCCGATCAGCGCGATCATACCGATGCCAAGACAGACCCACAGCCGCGCGTCCGTGGAAGGGGGCTCGGGCGCGGCAGGATCGACCGCGGGGGTGTCGGGAATGGTCGAGGGATCGTAGCTCGCGCCCTCAAAAAGATAGAGGAAGGGCTGACCCATTTCGGCACGCCGCAGGGAAACCAGGGCACAAAGTGCTTGCGCGGTCGCGCTGACCGACACCGCCTCACCCCTTCGGTGAGCATACCCGCCCTCAGCGTTCGCAAAGCCAAGAAGGGCATCCACGACGGTATGACCCTCTTGGATGAAGCGTTCATCCGCAAACGGATCGATTCCCAGAGCGCACAGCGCCATCACGACCTGCGCACAGCTCTCGGCGTTGGATGCGCCGTAGCTTTCAAATGAACCGTCCGCGTGTTGCATATCGGAGAGACACACAAGCGCCTGCTCGATCGCCGTCTGCACGTCGCTTCGTGCGCGGTGGGGGGCAAGTGCTTGGAGAGCCATCGCGGTCACGTCGGCATTGGCGACCTCACCCGAGACGGCATAGCCGCCGTCCGAAAGCCGCCGCGCGAGCAAGGCGTCGACCGCCCCGTCGGCGGTGTAGTCCTCCGAGGGTAGTCCGAGATTGAGCAGATGCAGACCGAACACAAGGCTCATAATGCCCTGCTGACCGATCGAATCGCTCAAAGCGTCGCGCACCAAGGCGGTATTCTCGCGTCCCGCGGCGATCAGGGCAAGCGCGTACTTTTGTCGCGTCGAGGCACCGTTGGCGCGATGCTCGGCAAGATAACGCTCAAGTGCGTCGGCATAAGCGTCGAGCGACAGCGCTCCGTCATACTGCGACAGCGCGATCGCGTACCACTCGGCATCGATACCCGCACGCTCGGAAAGGCGACCGTCCAGCAAGGCTTGCAGCTCGCTGACGCCCGCCCGATCCAGCTCATAGGCAAGGATGCGCTCGATATGCTGTTGTATCTCCTCACAGCGGACACCGTCCGTCTGTGCCGCCGCACAGGGTACTGCCCCCAAAAGAAGGAGCAGCACCAGCACGGCGGACAAAAAACGCTTGATCATCAATTACTTGACCGCAACCACGCAGACGGGCGGCACCAGCGTCAGCGTCTCGGACGTGGCACTGAGGGTATAGCTTCCCTTTTTGTCAAAGGACAGCGTAACCTTGCCCTCGGCATCGGTCGTGTAGGAGGTCGCCTCACCGTTGACCGTGATGACGGCATCTGCCACGGGGGCGGTGACGAGATTCCACGCGGCGTCGTAGCCCACGTAGGTCAGCGTCAGCGTGACCTGCTCACCCTTGGCGGTCTCGACCGCGCTTCTATCAAAATAGCTGTACACATCCGACCACGTCTCAAGGTCGCGATAGACGTAGGCATAGACGTGATCGCCCACGGCGACCGCATCGTAGAGGCTCATCGCAGAGGCATCGTTGACACAGTATCCATAGGCGCCGCTCGTGATGCCCCAGAGCTTCGTCATACTCAAGCCGTATTCCGTCTCTGCCGCGCCAAAGCCTGCCGCGGCACCGCCCTCATAGGCGGCATCGTGGGCGAGGACGAGCGCATCGCCAATGGTGGTCGCACCGTCACCGTCCGCATCGGACAGCGACACCGCACGACGCACCAGCGCGAGTGAGCCGTCGGATATGGTAACGTAGATTGCGTTCTCGGGGATCTCGTCCTCATTTGCTTTGCAGGCAAACATACAAAGGCTGCCCAGCACCAGCAGCATCACCAGCGTCATCGAAATAATTCTTTTCATTGCTTTTCTCCTTAAAAATTAAAATCTGCACCGTCTTGCAGGTGTCACGGCTCGGGCGGCGCTTGCCGCTCGGCCTTGCGTGAGGCGTTCCGTTTTCTCTTGGCACGGATGCGCCTCTGCACGTTTTTCTGCTTACGATCCTCATCAAGCGCGTCTCTCTCCTTGATACCCGCCGCCTCGAGGGCACGCGGCCAAGGACCGAGATGCGCCTTGATGGCAACCACCTCGGCATCGAAAAAATCCGAGCGCTTCGGGTACCGCATCTCGCCCATATCGGCAAGGGCATCCCGTTTGGCACAAAGCAGTGCCAGACAGTCCTCGCGTGTCAGCTTTTGCTCCATCCTTTTCCTCCTCCAAGCACAAAAAAACGCCTTCATCTCCGAGTGGAGACAAAAGCGCAAGCAGCAGACGGCATAGCTACACCGAGGGCGCAGAAAAAACACGCCCACACAGAGCTACGGTCTGACGGCTGCACTTTTCTTCACCCAAAAATGTTGTAATGCCGCGCGTCACGGCAAGTATTCCGACTGATGGACGATGTCCAAACACGGTAATGGTGGTTGCGACGGATTTTCACCGAACTTCCCTCTCATCTGCCACGCGGCAGAACCGAAACGCGCTAACGTATGAAATTGTTGTCGATCGACACCCTCATTGTAGCACAAAAATCTGCCAAAGTCAAGCCCTTGACGAATTTTGCAAATTTTTTTTGCGTTCCTTGCAATATCCTGATACTTATCATTGACAAGCGTTCCGCCTTTTAGTATAATATGGATATCACCGACACGTCGCGGCGTGCTCGCTGCAGTTAAGGAGGCATCTCTGATGAAGAAAATCTGTATTTCTAAAAATTGGAGCTTTTCCAAGTCCGCAAATCCCCGCGAATATTGCAAGGTCGACCTCCCCCACGACTATATGGTCACGGCGGGCCGCGCCCCCGATATGGTCGGCTCGAACGGCTATTTTATCCCCTACAAGGGGCGCTACGTCAAGTTCCTTGAGGGCTCGCTTGTGGCGCAAAAGCAGCACTACGTTCTGGATTTTGACGGCGCATATATGTATACGCAGGTCTATTTCAATGAAAGCCTCGTCGCCACACACCCGCACGGCTACACGCCCTTTCTCGTCGACGTGACCGACCGTATGATCGCGGGCGGCATCAACAAGCTGGCCGTCGAGACCGACCCTCTGTCCAATTCCACCCGCTGGTACAGCGGCGCGGGTCTTTACCGCGACGTTTTCCTTTGGACGGGCGGTGCCGTCAGAATCGAGCCCTGGGATTATTTCATCACCTCGACAGAGGTCAGTGACAAGCACGCAACCGTCAACGCGCACCTTGATCTCTCCTCCGACCTCAACACCACCGCCAAGATCACCGTCGCGCTGTCCGACAAGGACGGCACCACCGTCGCCACGGGCGAGTGCGAGCTCAAGGTCAAAAAGAACGCCAAGACGCCCTGCGACATCGCGCTCTCGGTAAAGGATCCCGAGCTGTGGTGTCCTGAAAATCCCTATCTGTATTCGCTCCGTGCCGACGTCAGCGTCAAGGACGAGCTGACCGACACGCTCGACGTTGCCACCGTCGGCATCCGCTCCATCACCTTTGACGCCGTCAACGGCTGCCTGCTCAACGGCAAGCCCATCAAAATGCGCGGTGGCTGTATCCACCACGACCACGGTGTGCTGGGCGCGGCATCCTTCCCCGCCGCCGAGGCGCGCAAGATCCGCATTCTCAAGGAGGCAGGATTCAACGCTGTCCGCATCGCGCACAATCCCCCCTCCCTCGCCCTGCTTGAGGTCTGTGACCGCGAGGGCGTCATCCTGATGGATGAGGCGTTCGATATGTGGAACATCCAAAAGACCGCTACCGACTACCACCTTTGGTTTGCCGATTGGTGCGAGCGCGACGTCGCCGCTATGGTGTTGCGTGACCGCAACCACCCCTGCGTATTCAGCTATTCCATCGGCAACGAGATCGGCGAGCGCGACGGTGGCTCGGACGGTGCCTACTGGTCGAAGCGCCTTTCAGCCGCCGTCAAAAAGCACGACACGACGCGCCCCGTTACCGCCGCCGTTTGCTGTCTCAACCAGCGAAAGGATGAGCCGAGCATCAACCCCGCCGCCTACTACGATCAACCCAAGATCAAGCACGAGCTGCGCGACCTCAAGGATCTTGACAACGTCCCCGATTGGCAGGACTTCACCGAGGAATATATGGCACCGCTCGATATCGTTGGCTACAACTACCGCTATCAGCGCTACGAGGCGGATCATACCCGCTTCCCCGACCGTGTGATCTGGGGCTCCGAGACACGCATCTCGCACTTCTACCGCGAGTGGACGAAAAGCATGCAGCTGCCCTACGTGCTCGGCAGCTTTACCTGGACGGCCTACGACAATATGGGCGAGGTCGGTGCGGGGCGCGGCGTTTGGGCGCGCGACGGAAAGCTATCCGATCTGTCGCTCGGCGCATATCCTTGGCGCTCCTGCTTCCAAGGCGACCACGACCTTTGCGGCTATCGCCGTCCGCAGTCCTATTTCCGCGATGCGGTGTGGCGTGGCGGCATTGAGCCCCGCATCTTCACCACACACCCCGAGCACTTTGGCGAGGGCTATTCGGGCTCGGGCTGGCATTGGGACGACGTACACGAGACGTGGACGTTTGAGGACCGATACCTCGGCAGACCCGTCAAGTGCGACGTCTACACCGATGCCGACGAGATCGTCTTTATGCTAAACGGTCGCGAGGTGGGCAGAGCCGTGCCCGTGGGTTGTATC
>JAGBTR010000188.1 GCA_017631215.1 Clostridia bacterium
ATTTTGCGTAATTTCGACCATTTTTTTCATCTTTCAACGCTCTCAGCGCAAAAATCGCTCGACGACCTCCAGAAATTTGAAGCGTAGACGGTAGCGCGTGTTCTGCGTTTCGGTGATAATTGCGTATTGATCCCGACTGAGCCCCACCGCGATAAACTCCTCCTCCGCCCGCTCGCGCGAGACGGTCGCCGCGCTCATACACAGCGGCGGAAACAGCACGCACCAAAAATTCTCGCCCGCCGCCTCACCGATCAGCACGCGGAGCGATACGTACTCGCCTGCGGGAAAGCAAAATCTCTCGTAGCTGCGCGTTGGATACTCCTCCCTGCCCAGCTCCACCCGCACGTCCGTCTGCTCTCCCTGCTTGGCAAGCTCGGCGCGTGCGACCTCGGTCAGCTCGTCCGTCATACCGCGCAATCGCCGCTCCGCCTCCGCTCGGCTCGTACACCCGTCCAGCCGCTCACTTGCCAGCGTAAGCACTGCGTCACGCACCCGCAGCTTGATCGCCTGATCGCGCTCACTGTCCGAGTTGGCCACCACGTGCAGCCGCACGACCGCGTCATAGATCTCGCCCTCGCCGTGAACGGGCAAAAGCGCCGTCACGCCCCAGACGAGCGTCAGTGTCAAAAGCAGGGCAACCGCGCCAAAGCGCCTTGCCCTTTTGTTGTGTTTCATCATAAAAAGCCCCTCCTTCGGCTTCATCATCATTTGACCGAAGAGGGGGCCTTTATTCAATTTTCAGATACCCATCTGTTCAACGACAGCAAGCAGCTTCTCGATCACCGCGTCAAGCGACGCCGCCTCGACCGTACAGCCTGCCGCCTTGTCGTGACCGCCGCCGCCAAAGGCCGCGCACAGCGTAGCTGCGCTGAATGCCCCGTTTGAGCGTGTCGACACGCGGAAGCTTGTCCCGTCCGCCTGCTGACGAATCGAAACAGCCAGCTCCGTTCCCTCGACCATACGCGCCACGTCGACCAGCGTGTCCATCACGCCGTCGCTAAGACCGTGCTCGGTCTTCATCGCATTCGTCATCGGCACAACGGTCATACGGCCGTCAAAATAGCGGCGCATCGCGCCAAAGCCGACCTGCTCGGCGCGCATCAGCTCGTAGGGCTTGCACTCAAACAGACGGTGGTTGATCGTCGCCGTATCCACACCCGCGCGGATCAGCTCAGCCGCGCACAGATGCGTCGTCGGCGTCACGTTGGAGTAGCGGAAGCCGCCCGTATCCGACGCAATGGCAGTAAACATCGCCGCATCGGCGTGTGGCGGGATCGCCTTGAGCGCGCCGTCCGCCAGCCACAGCCGCGACAGCATAAAGATCATCTCACCCGTCGCGCTCGCCGTCGGCTCGATCCAGCCGTCCGCATAGGGCGTGCCCGTCCCGTGGTGATCGATCATCACGTCCACGCGGTCAAGCCACGCATCGGCCAGCGCTCCCATCTGCGCGGGCGAGGCGGTGTCCACCGCAACCACGCGCTCGACGCAAAAATCGGTCGGAATAGCCGTCTCAAGAAGCGACGACTGCACGCCGTCCAGCAAAAACGCCTCACGGCGCGGGATGTCATTGGCGCACACGCAGACCGCACGCGAGCCGAGCGCCTCGAGCAGCAGCCGAAGCGCCACCGCCGAGCCGACCGCATCGCCGTCGGGGCGTGTGTGGAGCAGGATCACCGTGTTTTTCGGCTGCGTCAGAAGATCGGCAACCTGCCGCGCCGTCAAGGAAGCATATTCCTTCTCCTTACTCATCGGTCAATCTCCCTCGGTCTCGTCCGTGTCCTGCTCGTCCTCGGTCTGCGGTCTCTCCGACTCGATCTGATGGAGCAGCGTCGCAATGTGCGCACCGTGCTGGAGCGAGGTGTCGCGGATAAAGGTCAGCTCGGGCGTGATGCGGAGATTGAGGCGCTTGGCCATCTCGCCGCGAATGAAGGGCGCGCACGACTTCAGGCCGCGCGCGATCTCCTTGTCCTCGCCGCGAAGCGCGGAATAAAAAATCTTGGCATATTTGAGGTCAGCCGTAACCTCGGCACCCGTCACGCTGACGAACGCCTCCTTAACGCGCGGATCCTTGACCTCGCGCAGAATGGCGGCGGTCTCCTTTTGCATCTCGTCGTTGATGCGACCGCGTCTGTATTTTGGCATAATAATTCGTCCTTCCTTTCAAAAATGGTTTCTCCGTCCATAGTATAACATAAATCCAAAAAAAATACAAGAGGGAGCGCGCTTTTGATACCAAAGATTTCCCATCAAAATGCTTGACAAATATTCTTTATCTGTGTTATAATACATTTGCCAAACAAATCGAATATCTTTTGGAAGCGGTTTTTCTTTTATGGAATAACTGTACCTTTTTCTGTTAACAGTTTAATACGTATGAATTTAGCAAAAACGCAAATTCCGGCGTGTTGGACTGTGCAGATAACCTGCTCCCAATTCGATTTGTTTGGCGACAATCGGGTTTGCGTTTTTCGTGCGTCAACCTCGGTTGGCGCACTTTTTATTTTGGAGCGAGGTAAAAAATATGAATGATCATTTTTCCCACACCACATTCCAGCCGCTGATCAACTTTGATTTTACCGATATAACACCGTCGACCGAATGGCAAGAAGATCCCGAATGGATGGAATGTGACAAAAAGGCGATGGAGGCTCTGACCTCCGCCCCCCTTCCCTGCAAGCTCTCTCACAAGGGCATCCTAATCCTGAGTACGATGGCGCTTTCTTGTATCACCCTTGCCTATCTCAACGGCGGAACCGTCGAGCTTTACTGGGAGCCCGAAATGGAATATTTCTACGCAGTTGTGATCGTCGATCTGTTACCTATGAGCGGCAATTGTGCCGAGATCATGCACAACCTATCCAAAATCTCGGAGGTCGACGTGATCGCCAGAGACGAACGATTGGTCATTCTCCCCACCGTTGCGCTCCAGCATCTTGTTGAGGAATCCACCTGACACGATCAACCCAAGCACGCAAAGCTCGCGGTACCCGCCGCGGGCTTTTTCAGTTTCCCCTTGACACCCGCCCCGCCCGCGTGCTATAATGAAAAAAACGGCGCGGATGTGCGCCGAGATCGAAGGGAGTATGGTATGGAATACAGAAGAGTAGGAAATTCGGGACTCAAGGTCAGCGAGATCGGACTTGGCAGCTGGCTCACCTACGGAAACAGCGTCCAAAAGGACGAGGCTGTCGCCGTCATCGACCGCGCCTATGAGCTGGGCGTCAATCTGTTCGACACCGCCGATTGCTACGGCGACGCCGAGGAGGTCGTCGGTCCCGCGCTCAAGAGATATCGCCGCTCGTCTTACGTCCTTGCCACCAAATGCTTTTTCCCGCAGGGTCAGGGCGTCAACGAGCGCGGACTTTCGCGCAAGCACATCATCGAGTCGTGCGAGCGCAGCCTGCGCCGCCTCGGTCTGGATTACGTCGACATCTTCTACTGCCACCAGTACGACCCCGAGACGCCCATCGAGGAGACAATGATGGCGTTCGAGGATCTGATCCGTCAAGGCAAGGTGCTGTATATGGGCGTGTCCAACTGGCAAGCGCTGCACATCACCAAGGCCTGCCGCGTCGCCGACCGCTATCTTCTCCATAAGATCATATGCAACCAGCCGCCCTATAATATGTTTGACCGCTTCATCGAGAAAGATATCATGGCCACCTCCGCCGAAAACGGCATCGGACAGATCTGCTTCTCGCCGCTGGCGCAGGGTATGCTGACGGGCAAATACACCAGTCCCGACGACATCCCCGAGGGTAGCCGCGCCTCTCAGGAGCGCTTCAACGGCGGCATCACCCGTATGTTCACTCCCGACCGCTTTGAAAAGATCAACGCCATCCGCCGCATTGCCGACGGACTTGGCATCCCGATGGCACAGCTGGCACTGGCGTGGGTGCTGCGCCAGCCCAACGTCTCCTCTGCCCTCGTCGGCGCAACCAGCCCGAGCCAGATCGAAATGAACGTCCTCGCCTCGGGCTACAAGCTGAGCCTTGACACCGTCGCTGCCATCGAGCAGGCGCTCAAGCACTGACCCCCGCATACAAAAAAGCTCCACCGACCGTGTGCCGATGGAGCTTTTCTTTTTTCACGTTTGCAGCTTACTGTGCAGCATCCACGATTGCCGTGAACTTCTCTGCAACGAGCGAAGCGCCGCCGATCAGACCGCCATCAACGTGGGGCTTAGCGAGCAGCTCTGCTGCGTTCTTCTCGTTCATCGAGCCACCGTACTGAATGATGGTA
>JAGBTR010000189.1 GCA_017631215.1 Clostridia bacterium
CGCTCCGTTCGCGCCTTCGGTTGCTCGCTACGCTCGCAAAGGCGGCGCGAAAAGGTGCAGTTCGGCGATGTGCTGCCATCTTGTCGACGGCTGTCTCCAAGATGGCGTTGGGCTGGTAGCGATACGCCCTGCTTTAATTGCTTACAGAAAAAAACATTTCCTGCCGTTTCCGCTGTGCGTACGGGTTTAGATATTTTTCCCCTCCGCCGTTTTTCAAAACGGTTTCAGCCCAACTTCCCCAATTTTGTTATGTTGGCGGCGAGCTTGCCCGAAGTTGGGCATAGATCCCCCGCCCAACCCGTCTTGGAGGCGGTGCCGAACAAGACGGAGAATCTGCACTTGCCCAAACCTTTGAGCGCCGCCTTGGGAAACGAAGTTTCCCACCGAAGGCGCGAACAATGGGGTTGCAAGGGGTATTAGACCCCTTGCCTCGCTTTCTTGGTTCGTTCTTTGGCGAGCGCCAAAGAATGAACACCCCCAAACCTCCCCCGAGCGCGCGCCCAAAGGGTGCAGTGCGAGGGTAAAAAGAAGAATATGTTCACAATTCCCCACATTATATTATATAAAGGAGCCCTCCTATGCCCACCGTCGACCGTACCGACTTCCTCGCCTACCTCACTCGCGCGCTGGAAATAAATTCCATTTCTGACCTCGCCACCAACGAGCTGTTCAAGGAATCCCTCTACCGACTCACCACCCATATGCTCGAGGTCAATGAGCATATGAACCTCACGACCATCAAAGAACCGCACGATATCATCATTAGACATTATGTCGACTCGCTTACCGTCGCCCCCCACATCCCCGAGGGCGCGACCGTGCTCGACATCGGCTGCGGCGGCGGCTTCCCTTGCCTGCCCCTCGCGCTTGCCCGCCCCGACCTGCACATCACCGCCATCGACAGCACCGAGAAAAAGATCCGCTACGTTGCCGAGACGGCGACGCTGCTTGGCATCGCCCCCACCTGCCTCAACGCCGTCGCCATGCGCGCCGAGGAGGGCGCCGCGGTCGGAGGTGTACTTCGTGAAAAATTTAACATAGTCATCAGCCGCGCCGTTGCCCGTATGTCGGTGCTGGGCGAGCTGGCGCTTCCCTGCCTCAAGATCGGCGGACAGCTCATCGCACTCAAGGGCGAGCGCGCCGATGAGGAGCTGGCCGAGGCCAAGGGGCTGTCGGTGTTGGGTGCAGGCGCGCCGACCGTACTCCCCTGCCCCATCGCCTATCCCGACGAGCCCGACCGCATCGACCGTCACGCGCTGGTGATGATCGAAAAGCGAGAAAAAACGCCGAAAATTTATCCAAGAAAATACGCGCAGATTTTGAAAAAACCGCTGTAAATCGGCGGTTTTTTTCTATTTCCACCGTCAAAACTCGGCGCGCACCTCCCTTTTGGGCACAAAGCAACGACACTCGGTCAGCATTCTCCCTCAAACGACCGCGACAAAACGACGGGACTCTCGCGTCGCTCGTGGTACAATACGATACGTTCCTGCCCCGCGCAGAGTTTTTACATAAAGGAGAACAAAACTATGACTATGCTGACAGAGATCCGCCGCAAGCTTCCTCTGATGAAGCCTCAGACCGAGGACACCGCTACACCCGAAACGGCGCAGGCCGTGCTTGAGCTTGCCATCGAGACCATCATTCCCAACCGCAACCAACCCCGCTCCACCTTCAACCAAAACGCCATCCAGCGACTCGCCGATTCCATTCGTCGCTACGGCATCCTCCAACCGTTGACCGTTCGCAAGGTACTGCTTCCCTCCTCCCCCTCTCACCCCGAGCGCAATCAAGCCGTCTACGAGCTGGTTGCGGGCGAACGCCGCCTGCGTGCCGCCAAATTGGCCGATCTGACCACCGTCCCTTGCATCGTCATCAACACCGACGACGCCACCAGCGCCGAGCTCGCCATCGTCGAGAATCTTTTGCGCGAAAATCTCAATATGTTTGAGCAAGCCGAGGCATTTGAGCGATTGATCCGCGAATTTCACCTCACGCAGGACGAAGCGGCGCGCCGCGTCTCGATGAGTCAGTCCGCCGTGGCCAACAAGCTGCGCATTTTACGCCTTTTGCCCGAAGAACGCCAAAAAATCCTGCAATCCGGGCTGAGCGAGCGCCACGCACGCGCCTTGCTCAAGCTGACCGAGCCGACGCTGCGCGGCGAAGTGCTCGACCGCATCATCGATCAAAAAATGAACGTCAGCGCAACCGAGGCGTACATCGACAGACTTTTGACTGATATCGCGCGGTTTCAAACCGCCGAAGAAGCAAAAAAGGCGTCACAACCCGAGCATTCGGTCGAATTGCCGCCCGTGGATGCCATCAAGCCGAGCGAACCGCCCACCACGCTCGTTGCGCGCCCGCGCCCCAAGGTGCGCATCAACGATCTGCAGGTATTCTATAATTCCATCCAAAACGCCGTCAACATCCTCAAAACGCTGGGCATCAACGGCACCATCGACAAGCGAGAGCACGACGACGAGGTCACCGTCACCATTGCGCTGACGCGTGCCGAGCATTGAGCATTGTTTCACGTGAAACATTTTGTCAAGCCTTGTCTGTGCGGACGCAAAACCGTCGAAAATTTGTTTCACGTGAAACATTTTGGGCAAAGATTCGCGATTTGTTTCACGTGAAACACAAAAAACGAGATCAAACGCCAAGTTTTTTGCCAAAAGCCTTGCAATATTGCGCCGCTTGTGGTATAATATACGCGGTAAGCGAGCATCATCGCTTGCTCAACACACACAGAAAGGTAGCCGTATCGATATGGCAAAAATTATCGCATTCGCCAACCAAAAAGGCGGCGTCGGCAAGACCACTTCGGCGGTCAACGTAGCCGCTTCGCTCGGCGTTCTTGGCAAGAAGGTCGCATTGCTCGACCTCGACCCGCAGGGAAACTCCACCAGCGGTGTCGGCGTCTCCAAGAAGTCGCTCAAATATTCCATGCACGACGCATTGTCTGACAGTGTCGCGCTTGAGAACGTGGTTCTGCCCACGGGTTTTGACAATTTGTCCGTCTTTCCCGCCAATATTGCGCTCGCAGGCTCGGAATTCGATCTTTTCGAGGCCGAAAACAGCGAATTTCACCTCAAAGAGCTGCTCGAGCCCATCCGCGACCGTTACGATTACATCATCATCGACTGTCCGCCGTCTCTCGGCATGCTGACCGTCAACGCAATGACCGCCGCCGATGGCGTAATCATCCCGATGCAGTGCGAATTTTTCGCGCTCGAGGGCTTGGCACAGCTGATGGTCACGGTCAGCCGCATCAAGCAGCATTACAACCCGACGCTCAACGTCACGGGCATTCTGGTCACGATGCACAACCCGAGACTGCTACTGTCCATCCAGGTTTTGTCCGAGCTCAAGAAATACTATGCGGACAAGCTGTTTGAGACGACCGTCTCGCGCAACGTGCGTCTGTCCGAGGCTCCGGGCTTTGGCGTGCCCGTATATTACCACGACAAGCGCAGCAAGGGCGCCGAGGAGTATCTCTCCATCGCCAAAGAGCTGATGATGCGCATTTGAGAGAAGGGAGAACGTCAAAAATGCCACCCAAACAGAGAAAAATGACCGATATCAATTTCTTTGATATCATGAACGAAAACGCCGTCGAAACGGCAAAAAACGGTGTCTCCACGTTGAGAATCGCCGACATCGAGCCGAGAAGCGATCAGCCGCGTAAGCAGTTCGACCGCGAGCCGCTGGAGGCGCTCGCCGAGTCGATCGGCATCTACGGCGTGCTTCAGCCCATCATCGTGCGCCCCAATCCCAATTTGGCAGGCGCGTACGAGATCATCGCGGGCGAGCGCCGTTGGAGAGCCGCCAAGATGGCGGGGCTGACCGAGATCCCCGTGGTACTGCTTGAGGGCGACGAGCTCAAGGCGGCGCAGGTCTCTATCATCGAGAACATTCAGCGCGAGGACCTCAATCCCGTGGAGGAAGCGCTGGCTTACCGCGCACTGATGGATCGCTTCGGTCTGACGCAGGAGCAGGTCTCTCAGCAGGTCGGCAAGAGCCGCTCCAACGTAGCCAATATGATGCGTCTGCTCGATCTGCCCGACGTCGTGCTTGAAATGCTGCGCGAGGGCTCGCTGTCGACGGGACACGCACGTGCGCTGCTGGGTCTCGAGAGGGAAGAGGACGCGATCGCACTGGCCGAGAAGATCCTCCAGCGCGAGATGACCGTCCGCGACGTAGAGCGTGCCGTCAAGCTGATGAACGAGGCCGCCAACGCCGAGCCCGCCGTCGAGAGTGCCGCTGAAACGGC
Source organism: Clostridia bacterium (assembly GCA_017631215.1). GTDB lineage: Bacteria > Bacillota > Clostridia > Oscillospirales > CAG-272 > SIG644. Next base: position 4,274 of record JAGBTR010000189.1, read on the forward strand.
AGAGAGCAAGCTGCGCCGCGTTCACATCCGCGACCTGGAAAACCGTATGCTGTCCAAGCTCGGAAGAAAGGTTAAAATTTCCAATTCGTCCAACAAAAAGGTGATCGAGCTGTCCTACGCTGACGACGACGACCTCGAGGAGCTTCTCAAGACGCTGTGCGGTGAGGATTTCTTCGCCGAGAGCGCAGAGTAAGTCTTATTCCATAATAGTAATATTTCTAAATAAAGAAAGGCAAAAACATCATGATCGACATTAAATATATCAAAGAAAATCCCGAGGAAGTCATCGCCCGTTACGCCATCAAGGGCAAGGACGCAAGAGAAGATATCGAAAAGATTCTCGAGCTGGACGCACAGCGCCGCGCGCTGATCGCCGAGACCGAGTCGCTCAAGGCCGAGCAGAACAAGGTCAACAAGCTCATCCCGCAGTACAAGAAGGAAGGGAAGGACGTCGCTCCCATTTTCGCCGAGATGAAGGCAATGGGCGAGAAGGTCAAGGGCATCGACGCACAGCTGGCCGAGGTCGAGACGCAGTACACGGGTCTGATGCTGGGTCTGCCCAACCTGCCCGATCCCGATCTGAAGGCGGGCGGCAAGGAGAACAACGAGCCGCTCCGCTACTGGGGCGAGCCCAGATCGTTCGATTTCGAGCCCAAGAACCACGTCGACCTGTGCACCGATCTGGGGCTGATCGACTACGAGCGCGGCACCAAGCTGTCGGGCTCGGGCTTCTGGATCTATCGCGGCATGGGCGCGCGCCTTGAGTGGGCGCTGCTCAACTACTTCATCGACACCCACTTGAACGACGGCTACGAGCTCATTCTGCCTCCGCACATGCTGGAGTATGAGTGCGGTCTGACGGCAGGTCAGTTCCCCAAGTTTGCCGACGAGGTTTACAAGATCGCCAACCCGACCGACAACCGTATGCTGTATATGCTGCCCACCGCCGAGGCCGCGCTGGCGTCGCTCTACCGCAAGGAGATCCTGACCGAGGCCGACCTGCCCAAGAAGCTGGTCAGCTACACGCC
>JAGBTR010000190.1 GCA_017631215.1 Clostridia bacterium
CTTTTCAGGCTCGTTCGGCTTGCTCGGCTCGACGGGTGTGTCGGATTCGACCGTCGTGTCGGGCTCGATCGGTGCATCAGGCACCTCGGGTGCATCGGGCTCGGTCTGCCCGCAAGCGACGAGCGCCAACACAAGGCAGATCGCTGACAGTAACGTTCGAATACGCATCGCTTTTTCTCCTTTTTGTTTTCTCATCATTTGTTTTTCATCATAACAAAAACGCCTGCTTGAGCGCCTCGGTGTTGTCCTCGGAATATTCGATCTCCTCCGAGACGGTGCGGGCAAGCTCGACAACAGCCTCGAGATCGCGCGCCTCGGTCGCCTCGATCAGCGACGCCAGCAGCCGCTCGCAGAGCAGCGAAAAGCCGACCGCCGCGCACAGCTCGTCCGCATCGGCGGCATCGGATACGTGGCGATATACAAAATACGCAAGCGCACGCTCCAGCACCGCATCCCACGCGGTCGCTTGCGCTGTCCTTGACGAATAACAGCGGAACAGCGCGCGGTGCGCCTCGTCCAGATATTCGAGCGAGTCGAGCAGCTCGCGCCACGCGGCGTCGGTGCGGTCGGTCAGCGACACACCGTAGGCGTCCGCGATAGCCGCCAGCCGCTCGGCATAGGGGCGGGAGCGTTCGGACAGCACCGCATAGATGCGCGCGCGGTGGGCGGTCGCGTCAAAATCGGGTCGCTCTGCGTCGTCGGGCTCTTCACCGACAGCCACCAAGCGGTCGTAGCCGTCCGAGCAGAGCACGATGCGGCACGCCTCCTCGCACGAAAGACCAAGCCCGACCTCCATTCCGTGCTTGGTCGTGTGATAAAAGCGAGGATGCTCGCGGCAGATGTCGCAAAGATGCTCCTCGCCAAGCGAGAGAATGATGCGGCAAAGCCCGTTTTCGTTCAGATGCGGACACCGATCCTCCTTGCAAAGGCGGAAATGCGGTGTGCCGTCCTGTGTCTCGATGCTCGCGTGGATGGCGTCGGCATAGGGGGCGGACAGCGTGGCGTAGTGCTGTGCGGTTGCCTTGTCGATGTCGATCTCCCAACCGACACAGCAGCTATGACGGCATCGATCGGCGATGCAGGCAAAATCGGTATAGTATTCGGGGGCATATAGCTTCATCGCGTGCCCTCCTCTCCGTCCGTGAACACGCTGATGAGCGCGCCCTCGACGGTGTATTCCGTAAAGCGGTGGGCGGTCGTGTCCAGCGCGTCGACCGTGTTGTGCAGACCCGTCCCCAGCGCCTTGCCCAGCGCCTCCTTGCGCGTCCAGATGCGGAGAAACGCCTCGTTGCGATCGCCCGCCGCATCAAGCAAAGCGATCTCGCGCGATGAAAAGAAGGGCGGTGTCGACCGCGACAGACGAACGGCGCGGTCAAGCCTCTCGATATCCACGCCCACGCGACAGCCCTCGGTCACGGCGCACACCGCCAGCGGCTCGCTGTGTGCAAACGAGATGCCGAGATCGCATCCCGCCAAGAGCGGTCCCTGCTCGGTGCGGTGGAAAGCGGAGAGCGGCTCTCCCTTGATGGGCGGGACGTCGTCGAAGCCGTGGACGGATAGACCGTCCTCCTCGCCCGATAGCGCCCAAAGGAGCGCCAGCCGCGCCGCCACGCTCGCCGCACGCGCAGAGGGGTGGCGAATCGCACGCAGTCGCACGCATTCCTCGGCGGATAGTCCCGCCTGCGCCAGTCGCACCAGCGCCTGCTCGGTATCACATTGCTCATCAAATCGACAAATTGTCAGCCTCACGCGCTCGCCCCCTTCCCTTGATCTTTATGTAACTATTATAATACTCTCCTCCCCAAAAGTCAAGCGGAGACCCAAAATTGCGCCCTGTCCGCTCCACCGACCGCGAAAAAAGCGTACCGCACAAAAGCGATACGCCTTTCCTTGTTCATAGCTTTTCAAAGTTCCCTCTCGTCCCTCCTACACCACCAACACGCGCGCGTCACCGAGCGAGGTGGGGGCATCGGCGCGCGGGGCGGAGGGCAGACGGTTGGCGGTATGCAGTGCGTCGAGCGAGACGGCGTACCGCTTGCCGACGCTCCACAGCGTGTCGTCGGGCGTGGGGTAGCAGAGCAACAGCTCGCCGCGTGTGCGCGGTACGGTCTCACCGACCGTCACCTCGCTGACCGCGCACATCTCCCGCCGTCCCTCAAGGCACAGCCAAACGCCCAGCTCGGCGTCGATGGCCAGCCGCTCGGCATCCATTCGGGCACGCACCGAGAGCAGCTGCAGCTGTCCCTCATATGAGGCGACCTCCTCCTCGGCCGCACCGTCGAGCACGTAGCGCAAGGGCAGCTCAAGCTCGCGCACGACCACCTCGCCCTCGCCATCCGACAGAAGCAGGGTGTATCGGCACTTACCCGTCACCACGTAGCGCCCCCTCTCAACCTCAACCCTCTCGATGACGGCCGTCCCGCCCACGTCGAGAACGTCCATTTGGGCAAGTCCCAGCTCACCGAGCGACCGCGACTCACTTTGGGTGAAGTTGCTGTTGACGCAGCGCAACAGCCGAGGCAATCGGTAGGTCGCGGTCTTGACCTCGCTCCGCCGTCCGATCTCATACACGTCGCTGCTGTACGCCACCGTCTCCTCGTGACGGGCGTGCGCCTCAAGCAACAGCTCAACCTCACAGAGAATACGTCCGTCCTCCACGCTCATACTCAGCTCGGTGCAGCTTCCCGACACGACCGCCTCGCCACCCACCGTCGCACCCTCGAGCGGCACAGCGGCATCCAGCGGCAGCTTACGCCAAACGGCTGTTGGCATCCCTCCCTCGCCATCGTGTGCGAGCAACAGCTTGACGACCACCTCGCCGCGGCACATCACCTGCCCGTTGGCGCATACCGCCTCGGTGATGAGCGGGACGGCATCGCCGCTGATGATGCGGACGTCCTCGCCCGCGCCGCTCTCAAGCAGCACCTCATCGCGAACCGTGACGGGCGCGCTGACACCGTAGGCGGTGACGGTCGTCTTGCACTCACACAAAAGACGCTCCTCACGCGCACTCGCCTCGCCTAGCCGTCGCTCCTCCAGCACGCAGCTCGCGTACGCCTTGACGTGCGAGGCAAGGCGACATTTGACCGTCATACGGCGCGGTCCCCCCACGCGGCTGACGACCGCCTCGGGGTGCGTTTCAACGTAACACACGGGCGCATCCCCCAGGTCAAACGAGGCATCCGCCTCCAGCGGCAAACGAACGGCGTAGTCACTCGAGGTCGGGTAACAGACCATCTGCCCATCGTCGCCC
>JAGBTR010000191.1 GCA_017631215.1 Clostridia bacterium
CAGGGCATAGGGCGCACTTGTGCCGTAAATGACGTCCAGCGTGACGGGAATGTCGGCAAGGATCGCGCCGCCCAGACCGTCCGCCTTGCCCGAATCCCCGATGCGGATGAGCAGCTGCGTTGCCTTGGTCATCGGTAGCACCTCACAAAGCTCATAGTGTCGCTGCGAGCCGATCTGCTTGCCCTGCGTGTCGAGCAGTGTGATCCAATGCTCGCCGTCGACCGATGCCTCCAGCAGCGTCTGCTGTGCCAGATGCGCGTGCCAGATCGCGCTCGTGATGTCCGCCGCGCCGCCCAGCGCGTAGCGGTAGACGGTCACGGCAGGATAATTGTTGTAGCGGTAGCGCCCCGTGACCGAATAGACCCCCGTCGAGCTTGCATCCAGATAGTCCTGCTCGGACTCCTCTCCAACGGTAAAGGCGTAGCGCACGCGCTCGCTCAGAGCGTGCTCGTCCAACGCCTCCGCGTGGGCGACCGCATCGGCTGTTGCTTGACCGAGCGCGCCGATGGCCGCCGCGTTGTCCTGCGCCAGAGCCAGAGCCGTGTTGGTGGCGTCGGTCAGTCCCCCCAACGCCCCCTCGACTGTCTCGACCGCCTGCGACGCGGCAATGGCCGCCGCCCTTGCCTCGGCCGCCGCCGCTTGGGCTTGGTTGTTGTACTCCTCGACCGCCTCGGGGGCGGCAGGAAGCGAATCGTCGCTGCGCACCGACGGACGGCAATGAATGATCGCGGACGTGGTCGTCCTCAGCGTGCCTACGTAAACGCCGACCTCCACCTCGTGCGCTTGCTTGATGAGCGGCATCGGGCAGGTGTCCCCGACGAATTCCACGTCGTAATACGCGTCGTTCCAGATGAACCGCGCCGTTTTTCTCGGATGCACGTCCCACTCACTGTCGAAGCGGAAGGTGACCGTATAATCGTTGTTGCCGCACACGATGCCCTTGCCCGTGTACTTGGCGATTTTGTTTTGTACTGAAATACGAATATTGGGCATAGCGTCCCTCCTTTGTAATATTAAGATATGATAAAAGACCTTGACGGAAGGGGCGCGTTGTGATACAATAAACCCGACCGAAATGCGCGTGCTTTCCCCCGTTTCGCCATCAACCGTGCACGTGTTGTTACCCCTATTATACTTCATTTTGGGTGAAAAGTCAATGAATAATTTCACCCACGGTGAAAAATCGGCACACCAACCAAAGGGAAATTGCGCCTATCGCGCCGAATTGTGAAAAAGGAGGACGACGAAAGATGTTTTGGAAAAGCTTTTGCGACCGCTGTCGCGCGTGTGGAAAATCGCCCTCCGAGGTGGTGCGCGAGACGGGCCTTGCGGCAGGCTCGGTGACCAAATGGAAGAGAGGCACACTGCCGTCACGCCGCAGCCTGGAGGCGCTGGCGTCCTATTTTGGCGTCGAGCCGCAATCGCTGTTTGCCGAGGCGCCCCCCGCGCCCGCTACCGTTTCCATCCCCCTCTGCGGCGACGTCGCGGCAGGACAGCCCATCGAGGCGCTGACCGAGCTTGGCGAGTTTGAGGAAATTCCCGCCGCCTGGGCGGAGAAGGGCGACTACGTTGCACTCCGCATCCACGGGGACAGTATGGAGCCGCGTATGATGGAGGGCGACGTCATCATCGTCCGCGTCCAGCCGACCGCCGAGGACGGTGACGTTGCCGTCGTGCTGATCGACGAGGGCGGCGAATCGCGCGCCACCTGCAAAAAGGTCAAGCGCACGCCCGACGGCATTCTCCTGCTGTCGTTCAACCCCTCCTACGAGCCTATGTTCTATTCGAGCGCGCAAATGGCACAAACGCCGCTCCGCATCTTCGGGCGCGTCGTCGAGCTGCGTGCCAAATTTGACCGCTGACCAATCCCGACCCGCATTGAAATCAATGGAGGAACTGACACGATGCAATATTTTATGGACACCACGGGAACCATCCCCGCAGGACACGGCTTCAAGCATTTCGATGGAACGCACCTTTGCTGGCTGGCATTCTTTTTGCTGTCCGCCGTCGCGCTGTGCCTGCTCTACCGCCAACTTGGCGAGACGGGTCGCCGCCGATTCCGCTACGTGCTGGCGTCGCTGATCGTCGCCAACGAGCTGTTCAAGGTCACCTGCCTGCTCATCGGCGGCCGCTATAACGCCAACTATCTGCCGTTGCATCTGTGCAGTGTCAATATCATCCTCATCGCCATCCACACCGTCCGCCCGAGCAAAACGCTGGATAATTTCCTCTACGCCATCGGGCTTCCGACGGCCATCCTCGCGCTCCTGCTCCCGACGTGGACCAAGCTGCCCGTGCTGAATTTCAGCCACCTGCACAGCTTTACGGTGCATATCGAGCTGGCCCTTTACCCGCTCATCCTGCTGGCGGGCGGCGACATCAAGCCCCGCGCCCGTTGCATCGGCAAATGCCTGCTTTTGCTGGCGGCGCTGGCAGTCCCCGCGATCGTCTGCAACGCCGTGTTCGGTACCAATTTTATGTTTTTGAACCGACACGACAACATTCTCCCGCTCGTCGTTGCCGAGAATCTGTGCGGTGAGCATCTGGTCGCGTTCCCCGTCATCGCGGCCGTCCTGCTGACGCTGATGTACCTGCCCGTCGAGCTGCTCTGCGCCCACCGCGCCCGTCATATCCGTCATACCCACGCATAAGCGCGTGATGAAAACAAGGCGATTGAAAAAAATCGCCTTTTTTTCTTTATTCTATTGACAATGCTTTTCTTTTGTGATAAACTTACTACGTATATATGTCTCTTTGAGGTTTTCAGTATATTTTGTTGGAGGTTTTTCTTATGATGAAGAAAACGTTAGCATTTCTCCTCGCGACCCTGATGGTTTTCTCCTCGCTCGTGTTCACCGCGGCGGCAGAGGGGGCATCGCCCCTGACGTCAGAGGGTGTGAAGATCATCCCCGTGGATGATTTCTCGAACCCCAGTACGCTGAGCCAAGGGGGCTCCTCGAGTGCTACCGGCGAGGGCTGGTGGGGTAACGGCACGATCTTTGAGGATGGCGTGCCGGTTGTCAAAATGGCAGAGTATACGGACGACGGTACGCTGACCACGACCATTGTCGGCATCCCGAAAAAGCAGGGCTCGGGCAATGTTATTCATTGCGCATTCCATACCGAGAACCATCGTGATATCTCGGATATGAATATGCTTGTGTTCGATCTGTATTTGGAGAATGCCGCAGGCGTTGTCAACTGTCAGTTCGATTTCGAGCTGCGCTCGAAGGGTTGGACGGGTGATGGCACCGAGATCAACTACAACGGCGTCAAGCTGGTCTCCCTGTCTTCTACGCCGCTGGTCGATGGCTGGAACCATATTGAGATCCCGCTGTCGAGATTCAGCACCAGCGATAAATACGATCCCTCGGAGTGGTGCTATTTCCGTATGTTCCAGCGCGGCGCAGGCAATGCCGATGAAAACGGTCTCTTCTCCTCATCCGCCAACGTGATCGGTACGGAGGGCAAAACCACCGTGATCAAGCTGGACAACGTCTGTTTCACCTCGGCTACGGAAAAGACGGTTGCAGAGAGTGATGGCTTCATCCTGAATTCGGGTGCGGCACAGATCGACTTTACCGCTACAGAAGATATCGTTGCAGGCGGAAAGATGCAGTACACGGCGAAGGTTACCCCCATGGATATCAACAAATATAAAACGCTTGATATCGACGTATACCTCTCGCACGCGGACGCCGCATCGCGCGGCTTCAATATCGAGCTGACCTCGGCGGGCACATCCGACAGCGAAGAGGACAATATGGGAGCGGA
>JAGBTR010000192.1 GCA_017631215.1 Clostridia bacterium
CGGGACTTGCCATCGTCGGTTGGGGCGTGGTGGAATACGGCGGTACGCGCTTTCGCCCCTAGGCCTACGGCTCGATCACGACGCCTAAGGAGATGACGACAGAGCAGCGTCTGTCCGAGATCTTTCGCGAGCTGAACGCCATCATCGACACCTACCATCCCGACTCGATGGCGGTCGAGGAGCTGTTCTTCAACACCAACCAGACGACGGGTATCCGCGTGGCCGAGGCGCGCGGCGTGATCCTGCTCGCGGGACAGCTCAAGGGAATTCCCATCGCGGAATACACGCCTCTTCAGGTCAAGCAATCGGTGGTCGGATACGGTCGCGCCGAGAAGAAGCAGGTCATTACGATGGTGACGATGCTGCTGGGGCTCCCCAAGCCCCCCAAGCCCGACGATACCGCCGACGCACTCGCGCTGGCCATTACCCACGCGCACAGCGGTTGCTCGAGGCTGGCCGGGTATTACAATCTCAAATAATTGGGGCTCTGCCCCAACCCCCGCCAAAGAAACTTTTTGGAAAAAGTTCCTTTGGAATCTTCAAAAACTTTAGACTGGTATGCGGCACGGCTCTCGTGCGGTGCACGCGACCTTGAATGGAGACGGACATATGTGGACTTCTGAAAACTGGAAAGATTATGAATTGCTCGATACCAACGACGGCGAAAGACTTGAGCGTTGGGGAAAATATATCCTTGTGCGCCCCGACCCGCAGGTCATCTGGCACGGCGTGGCGGCACACCCTGCCTGGAAGCGCGCCGACGGTGTCTACCGTCGCTCCTCGTCGGGCGGTGGCAAATGGGTGGTCAACAAGCTGCCCGAAAGCTGGAATATCCGCTACGGCTCGCTGGGCTTTGTCCTGCGTCCGATGGGCTTTAAGCATACGGGTCTGTTTCCCGAGCAGGCGGCCAACTGGGATTGGTTTTCGCAGCTGATCCGCGAGGCAGAGCGCCCCATCCGCGTGCTCAATCTGTTCGCCTATACGGGCGGCGCCACGATGGCGGCAGCCGCTGCGGGCGCATCGGTCGTGCACGTCGATGCCGCTAAGGGCATTGTCGCACAGGCGAAAGAGAATGCTGTGCTGTCGGGGCTTGCCGACGCGCCCATCCGCTATATCGTCGATGATTGTAAAAAGTTCGTTGAGCGCGAGATCCGTCGAGGCAACCACTATGAGGGCATTATTATGGATCCCCCCTCTTACGGACGCGGTCCGGGTGGCGAGGTGTGGAAGCTGGAGGACTGCGTGGACGAGCTGATCGGTCTTGCCGCACAGCTTCTCTCCGACAGACCGCTGTTCTTCCTCGTCAATTCCTATACGACGGGACTCTCTCCTCTGACGATGAGCTATCTGCTCGACCTCAAGGTCAAGGCGCGCTATGGCGGCACGATCGAGTCGGGCGAGCTTGGACTTCGCGTCACGCAAACGGGCGCGTATTTGCCGTGCGGTGCCAGCTCGCGCTGGACGGCGGTGCATTGAATCGGATACCGAACGCTTGAAATGAAAGGAAGGTGAGTGCGATGTCACAGCCTTTTATCCATACCGAGCATCTGTCTTATTCCTACGAGGATGGCGCGGATGCGAAGCAAATGCCCGTGCTGCACGACGTCAGCCTTGACGTGGCGCGCGGTGAGTATATCGCCATCATCGGACACAACGGCTCGGGAAAGTCGACCTTTGCCAAGCTGCTCAATCTGGTGCTGGAGCCGACCGACGGTAAGATTTTGATTGATGGGCAGGATATTACCTCGCCCGATATGACGGACGACGACCTGCTCGCGCTTCGCCGCAAGGTTGGTATGGTCTTTCAAAACCCGGATAACCAGCTGGTTGCTACCGTGGTCGAGGAGGACATTGCCTTCGGCCCCGAAAATCTCGGCGTGCCGTCTGCGGAGATCCGTGCAAGAGTAGACGAGGCACTTGCCGCGGTCGGTATGACCGAATACGCCCGTCACGAGCCGCACCGACTGTCGGGCGGACAGAAGCAACGCGTTGCTATTGCAGGTATCATCGCGATGATGCCCGATTGTATGATCTTTGACGAATCGACGGCAATGCTGGATCCCCTCGGTCGCCGTGAGGTGCTTGAGGTGATGGAGCGGCTGCACCGCGAGCGCGGGATCACGGTCATCACCATCACCCACCATATGGACGAGGCCGCACGTGCAGATCGCATTGTCGTACTGGATGACGGTCGCGTGCTTCGCGACGGTACCCCCGAGCAGATTTTCTCTGAGCCTGAGCTGCTGATGGAGATCGGACTTGACGTGCCGCAATCGGCAGCACTCGTTCACCGCCTGCGCAAGGCGGGGCTGTCACTCGACGGCGAGGTCGGAACGCCCGAGGCGTGCGTGGAGACGATCTGCCGTGCGTTTGCGGCGAGAGAGCATAACACTTTAGTGAATGGATAACGGAACTATGTCGAAAATCACTTTGGAAAACGTCAGCTACGTCTATGGCGAGGGCACCCCGTTTGAGATGCACGCGCTCCGTGACGTCAGCTTTTCGATCCGCGAGAACGCCGTGACGGGCTTGATCGGGCATACGGGCTCGGGAAAGTCCACGCTGGTGCAGCTGTTCAACGGTCTGACACGACCGATGGCGGGACGCGTCCTTCTGGACGGTGCGGATATTTGGGAAAAGCCAAAGCAGATCAAGCAGATCCGCTTTCGCGTGGGGCTTGTGATGCAATATCCCGAGTACCAGCTCTTTGAGGAGACGGTGCGCGCTGATATTGCGTTCGGTCCTAAGAATATGGGACTGCCTGCCGATGAGATCGAGGCACGTGTCCGCGAGGCGGCCGAGCTGGTCGGCTTGGATGAGGCGTTGCTTGATCATTCTCCCTTTGACTTGTCGGGCGGAGAAAAGCGCCGCGTTGCCATCGCGGGCATCATTGCGATGCGCCCCGAGGTGCTGGTGCTGGATGAGCCTGCCGCGGGTCTTGATCCGCGCGGTCGCGACCGCATATTGACGCAGGTGCGTGAATATCAGAGACGCAGTGGCGCGACAGTTGTGATCGTCAGCCACAGTATGGAGGATATGGCACGCTTTTGTGATGATATCGTCGTGCTGGCGCGCGGCGAGCTGGTGATGCAGGGAAAAACCGACGAGGTGTTTGCTCACGCAGACCGTCTTGCTCAGGTTGGCTTGAATATCCCCGAGATCTCGCGCGTGTGCGCGATGCTTCGTGCACGCGGCATCCCGATGGATGAGGGCATCTTTACCGTCGACGCCGCCGCGCGGTGTCTTGAGCGCCTTCTCGGTGCGACGGACGGAGAGGGGGCGAGTACACGATGAAGGGAATTGCCTTGGGTCAATATTACCCCTCGGGATCCGTCTTGCACCGTCTCGATCCCCGAATGAAGGTCATCATCGCGGTGCTTTATATCGTGACGACCTTCCTTGCCAAGAACGTGACGGCGTTTGCACTTCTGCTTGTGTCGATGCTGCTTCTGATCGCCGTCAGCCGTATACCGCTTCGCATCGTGCTCTCGGGCATCAAGCCCGTGCTGATGATTATGCTGTTTACGATGGTCATCAATCTCTTCTTCGTGGGTGGCGAGCGGCTGCTGTTTGAGTGGAAATTCATTCGTATCTACGTCGAAGGACTTTATCAGGCGGCGTTTATGGCCATCCGCATCGTCGTGCTGATCGTGGGAACGAGTATGCTTCTCACCTATACCACCACGCCCATTATGCTGACCGATGCACTGGAGCGATTGCTTGCCCCCTTGCGGGTGCTGCACGTGCCCGTACACGAGTTTGCGATGATGATGACCATTGCGCTTCGCTTTATTCCCACGCTGATGGAGGAGACCGAAAAGATCATGGCGGCGCAGAAGGCGCGCGGTGCCGATTTTACCAGCGGCTCGCTCGTCTCGCGTGCCAAGGCGCTCATTCCCATTCTGATCCCGCTGTTCGTCTCGGCCTTCCGCCGTGCGGACGATCTGGCGACGGCGATGGAGTGCCGCTGCTACCACGGCGGCAAGGGAAGAACGCGTATGACCGTGTTACACTTCCACCTCGGTGATTTTGTCGCGCTGACCGTTTTCGTCGCGTTGGGCGCAGGGCTGATCCTTGCCAACCGCTACGGCTTTGGCTTTTCTATGTAAATTTGACAGAAGGAGGATGCTATGAAGGCCTTGATCAAGTTTCGCTTTGTCGGAACGGCATACAATGGATATCAGGTGCAGCCCCGTGGCATCCCGACGGTTCAACGTGCACTCAACGAGGCGGCGCTCTCGCTGTTTGGATATGAGTGCGACGTGATGGGCTGTAGCCGCACCGACGCGGGCGTTCACGCATGCGCCTTTTGCGCGGCTGTTTCAAAAAAAGGGCAGACCGATCTGCCGACCACCGTTGCCGCGGCGAATATTCCGCGCGCGATGTGCCAGTTTCTGCCGCCCGATATCGCCGTGACGCACGCCTGCTTCGTGCCCGACGATTTTCATCCGCGCTATGCGGTCGTTGCCAAGGAATACGAATACCGTTACTACAACGCCCCCATCCGTGATCCCTTTGAGGAGCATCGGAGCTGGCATATTCCGTCTCCGCTTTTGCCCGACGCGGTCGAGCGTATGCGCGCGGCGGCCAAGCATCTGGAGGGCACGCACGATTTCTCCGCCTATATGGCGCAGGGCTCGCGCATCACCGACGCCACGCGCACCATTCGCTACACGAGCGTCGAGCGGCAGGGGGATATTCTTTCCTTCCGCGTGTGCGCGGACGGATTCCTTTACAATATGGTACGCATTCTGGCAGGAACGCTGTACGAGGTCGCCGTCGGACGGCGTGAGCCTGACAGCATTCCAAGCCTGACAGACGCGCGCGAGCGGGCAAGGGCGGGGCAGACCGCACCGCCTGACGGTCTGTATCTTTCGCGCGTATACTACGACCGACCCGATCTTTTACCCAAGGGTTGGGATTGATCTTTGATAGAAAGGGGTGCTCGTATGCCGAATATGGACAAGTGGCGAGAGAAGCTGTCGCGTCTTTTGGGCAAGCGCAACACCCGTGACAAGGAGACGCAGGAGATCCGCGGCGCACTGACCGACGCGGGCTACTATGAGGAGGTCTCGCTCCGCTATGCCTCGGCACAGCTGATCGGTATGATGCTGCTGGCGGTCTTTGTGGCCGTTTCACTGTTGACCAATGCCTCACTGCTGTCCTCGGATAACCTTGTGTTTTTTGCCAAGGATATGACCACCGCCCTCTCTGCCGTTGAGCGAGAGGCACGGGATACCGTCGTCTACACGGCGGATGCGGACAATCGCTATACGCTGTTTCGCGACGGACTTGCGGTGCTTGGCAGCGATAAGCTGACCGTGTTTACCGCAACGGGGCGTGAGGCGTATACAGCGCGTCACAGCTATGCCTCGCCGCATATCGTCTCCTCGGGGCGGTATCTGATCACCTATGATCTGGGCGGACGCTCGTACGATCTTTACAATTCCTTTGCCTGCGTCAAGAGCGGGCAAGCAGAAGCGGCGATCCGCGGGGCAGCGGCGGCCAATAACGGCTACTATGCCATCATCACGGACGGCACCGAGTACGCCTCGCGTGTGACGCTGTATAACGACCGCTTTCAAGCCATCAACCGCTACAATCTCAAGGAATATACCGTCTGCGCCGACCTTGACGAGCAGGGTGAGCGATTGCTTCTGGCATCGGTCTCTGCGCAGAATGGACGTATGACAACGCATCTGTTGCTTGCCACACCGGGGCAGGGAGAGGCGGATGCCGCGTGGACGGTGTCGGATGCCTATCCCGTCGCGGCACACATCACCGACGATGGCCTTGTGATGCTGCTGTCAACCGATTTCGTTTGCTTTTTTGATGCCGAGGGAAACGAGCTCTCGCGTCATTCCATCGATACCGACCGTGTGGTTGCTCACCGCACAGGCTCGTTTGGCTGTGTGATAGTACTGCGCGCCGCATCGTATGATGCGAACGCTGAGGTGCTGGCATTCAATGCCAAGGGACAATTGTGTCATCATTTGACCTTTACGGACAGCGTGCGCGACGCCGTGCTTTTCGGTACGACGCTTTCGGTGCTGACCGACGGAAGGCTTGCCTGCTACGCGGAGGGCTCGGACGAGGCGTTCGACACCGCTGAGCTGACGGGACAGTATACCCGGATCGAAGCGTATGCCGAGGGCGAGAATTACGTCTGCGGCGAGGCCAAGGCCATTACCGTCCGTATGCCGATCCAATAATAATACTGTAAGGAGGAACACTATGCAGCTCTATCTCGATCTGTCTGTTCTTGCTTTGATCCTGGTTACCGTGATCGTATTTTGGATAAAAGGGTTTATTCGCTCGATGCTTGGCTTTGCCAAGGCCGTTGTGTCGGTCATCCTGACCGCTCACTTCGGTCCGCGGATTTCCTCTTGGGTGGAGCAGGCCTTTGTCGGAGAGCGCGTCCACACTTATGTGCACGACCGCTTCACCGCTATGTTTGACCAGGCGGCAAGCACCTTTGATCTTTCGCACGTGGTGGAAAATCTTCCCTCGTGGTTGCGTGCGATTCTCAGCACGTCGGACATCTCGGAGGTTGGTGGAGATTTTTTGCATATGACCGATGCGACGGCCGACGAGCTTTGGCAGATGGCCGAATCGTTTGCTGATCCCATATCAAGAACTATCTCGAATTTTATCGGCTATGCCTTGACCTTCCTGGGCGTAATGCTTATCCTCTCTTTTGTAGCTCTCCTTCTCGGTAAGCTTGCCGATCTGCCCATCATCCGCACCTGCGACAAGCTTCTCGGCCTTTTGCTGGGCGTGGTGTCGGCGGCGCTGTATGCCTCGGTCTACACCGTGCTGCTGTTTGCTGTTTTGAGTATGGTGGAGGGCTCGTATGCCTCGGTGCCGTTCCACGATGCGTTTGACCAAACGGTGCTGTTTTCGTGGATCTATGACCATAATCTGTTCCGTTTGATCTTTGGTATCGGATAAGCAGAGTCGGTCAAAAATATAATCGTTGTTACTTGCTATTGTACAGAAAGGATCGCCAAGCGTGGCTTGGTAAGTCATAATCTATGGTAAAATGTTCAAGATGCCAGAGCCGAATGGCTGTCGTCTTTGTGACGCGTGTGGAAAACGGAAATAAAAAGAGCGAGGGCCTTTGTCTGCGCTGTGCCAAGGAGCTGGGACTTCCCATCGACAATATGCTCAGCGGAACGATGCTGGAGCAGATGGGTCTGACGCCCGATCAGCTTGCCGGTATGGAGGACGAGGTCAATCAGATGCTTGAGGGCGGTGCTCCGGATATTGACGTCAATCTCACCGCGGAGGACGACGAGGGCGGCGAGGATGAGGCGTCGCAGGGAAAAAAGGGCGACCACGTCGTTCCCACCTTCGATTTTCGTAAGATCTTTACCCAGGCCGGTCTGATCAAGGACGAGTCCCCCAACGTCGTGCCGGGTAAGGATACCGCCGATAACGGCAACGAGCCGCGCAAAAAGGGAAAGGCTGACCCCGATAAAAAGTATAAGTTCTTGCCCGTTTACTGCCGCAATTTGACCAAAAATGCAGCCGAGGGTAAGCTCGACCGCA
>JAGBTR010000193.1 GCA_017631215.1 Clostridia bacterium
ATTATTATATTGCACGAAAGATTTTGTGTCAATATAAAATTCTTGCAAAGTTATAAGGATATTGCTATGTCACCTGCACAAAAGTACAACGACGCCTCCCCGCGCGACGAGCGTCTTCCCTTCATCCTCGCCACCGTCGGCGAGCTCGAGAAGCAGCCCCCCATCACCCGTACCGTCGGACCGAACTGGAACCAGCTCATCTGGATCAAGCGCGGCGAGGGGATATTCACGATCGACGGACAGAGCTATACGCTTGGCGAGGGGCAAGGAATGCTGATGCGCCACGGCTATCCGCACAGCTATCAAGGCAAGGAGCTGGGCACTGCGTGGTGTACCTTCTTCTGCGCGGAATCCCTGCTTGACTACACCATCGGCGAGCGCAGTCATCTCGTCTTTACCGTCCCCGATTTTCTCGAGGAGGAGACGGAAGAGCTATGCCGCCTGGCGCAGAGCAGCGCATCAACGCTCGCACTGTCAGCGGCGGGCTACACCTACATCGCAGAGGTCCTCGCCGCTATCACCAAGGAGCGCGACGACGTGGTCGACGCCATCAAAAGCTATTTGCGGAGCAATCTGACGCAGGATCTTTCGCTGGACGAGATCGCAAGGCACATCGGTATGAGCAAGTACGCGCTGTGCCACTATTACAAGGAGCATCGCGGTCGCAGCATTATGGAGGAGCTCAAGCACGCCCGCATCGCACACGCCAAGCGGCTTTTGCGCTATTCCTCCGAGAGCGTGGAGGAGATCGGTCGGCTGTGCGGCTATGACAGCCACAGCTATTTTTCTATGCGCTTCCGCGAGATCTGCGGCTGCTCGCCGAGTGAGTATCGGAAGAGGTATTTGTAAAAAAAGAGCTGCCCTTCGGCAGCTCTTTTTTTATGTGATATCACTCTGCCAGCCCTTCAAGGAAGTCGGCAATATACGGCGTCATCACGTCGTATCCCTTGGCCGTCGGATGGACGGGGTCTTGCAGATATGCATTACTTCCCTGCTGAACGTTCAGTGCCGCAGACAGCTCGGCGTTGTTGTAAAGGTCAAGATACGCCACGCCCCACTTCTCGCAGATCTTTTCCGCCTCGGCATAGTAATCGTCCATATCGCTGACGCGGTTGGTGCTTGCGGGGGCTTTGGGCATATCGAACATCGAGATGTAGACGATCTGTGCGTCGGGGAAATATTCCTTGGCGTACCAGAACAGCTCCTCAAGACCGCCTGCAAACGTAGTGACGTCATAGTCCTTCACGTCGAAGGAGTCGGTCATCTTGCCCACGGGCGCATACACGCCGCTGCCGTCCGTCGCGCCCCAGGCGTCATTGACGCCGCCCTCCAGCACGACAAAATCATAATCGCCCGATCTTGCTCCCTTGAGCTGGTTGACAATTTGACCGCCCTGACCGCGCACGGTCGAGAGGCACCAGCCGCTCTTGGATCGGTTATCGCCGTCCAGACCGTACTGCTTCTCCAGGCGTCCGGCCCACGAGGTGCCGGGGATAGTATCGTAATGACCGTAGCTGATCGAGTCACCGCAATACAGCGCGCTCTTGCCGTACAGCGGGCTATCCTTCTTCACTTCCACCTGATCCTCCTTGGGAATTTCCATTTCGTTGTATGCGTAAAATTCATTCTTGCCAAACGGCTGGTTGAGCGTCAAAAGGTAGCTGTCGATATACTTGGCATCGACAATGACGCGCACCGACGCGACTCCCGCGCCGACGGTGTATTTCATGATGGCCGTGCCATCACCGAAGCGCTCGGTCATCACGATGCCCTTGCTGACCGTCATGCTTCCCGTCACCTTGCCGCTCGCATCGCACAGCACCATATGCCAGCCCTGCGTCTCGACGGCGGGACCAAAGGTCAGCACGTCACCCGCTTTGACCTTGATATGATCGGTCACGCGGAAATTTTGGTCGTTATGCTTCGTTCCGTCTTTGTCGATATGACCAACCTCAACCTTGTCAAGATCGAACAGATTGGTCAGCTCCGCGTTATCGGGCGCGGTCGGTGTCAGCGAGAAAAACTCGTTGTATTCGTCGACGCCAAAGGCGTGGTTGACGGTCACAAGATAGACGTCTGCGTATTTTTTGTCGCAGACCATACGGATATGAGCCACGCCACTACCGACGGTATATGCCATGATCACGCCACCGTCCGTAAGCTCGTGCGTGGCCCTAAGACCGTTGTGTATGGTCGCCGTACCGAGGCAGACACCGTCCGCGCCAAACAGCGTGATATGCCAGCCCTGCGTGCGGACAGCCGCGCCGAAGGTGATCAAGTCGCCCTCCTTGACCGCGATCTTATCGCTGACGCGGAAGCCGCCGTCGGCGGAATAGGTGCCGTTCTTGTCCCAGTAGCCGTTGATGGCCTTGGTCTTGTCATAGACGTTGACCATCTCATTGGGCGTCTCGGGCTCGTCGGGCTCGTCGGGCTCGTCGGGCTCGTCCGGCTCTTCGGGAGCGACGGGGGCATCGGGCTCTTCCGGCTCTTCGGGAGCAACGGGGGTATCGGGTTCTTCCGGCTCTTCGGGAGCGGCAGGCTCGTCGGGAACGTCGGGAGCGGCAGGCTCGTCGGGGATGTCGGGCGTGATCGGCTCGCTCGGCACGTCGGGAGAGACGGGCTTGCAGGCAACCGCACCCAGCAGCATCAGAATCGCGAGCAGGCAGGCGAATACGCGCAAACGGTGGTTGTTCATCGTCAAAATCTCCTTGCTTTTGTGTTTGGCTTTAGACCGCCGCCACAGCGCGGCCGTTTCTGATTTTCATTATAGCATACCGCACCGCGTTTGTCAACACTAAAATACGCACCGCACGATCTTTTTCGTGCGGTGCGCTCGCTCATTGATCGAACAGCGTTTCCACGCGCTTACGGCACACGCTGGGCGAGTAGACCCAGCGCGAGATGTGCTGTACCTCCTCGGGGATATAGAGATCCAGCGGCGGCGTGGTCGGGGCGCTCGGATAGGTGTCGATGAGCACCAGCTTGATCTTCATACGCTCGGGCAAAATGCTCTTGATAAAAACAGCGGCGCTCTGCCCCACCCAGCGCGGCGCGTCCTCTTTCTGCTCCTCGCGAAGCTCAGTCAGCCCTGCGAGGTTGGGAGCGAGCTCAACGAACACACCGTAGCTCTCGACGCTGCGTACAATGCCCGTCACCGTCTGCCCTACGGCAAAGCGGGCGACGTTCTGCTCCCACGTGCCAAGCAGCTCGCGCAGCGTGACGTAAAGGCGACAGTGGGCGGTGTCGATCGCCTTGACCGCCACGCGAAGCGCCATTCCCGCATACAGCCGCGCGCGCGGATGAGCAATACGCGAAACGGAAATGCAATCGACCGAGAGCAGCGAGACCAGTCCGCAGCCCACGTCAAGAAATGCACCGAAGCTTTCAAGATGCGTCACGCGCGCAGGGATGATATCGCCCGCACACAAGCCGCTCAGATAACTGTGGTAGCAATCGATCTGCGCCGCACGACGCGACAGCATCAGCGTCGGCTTGCCCGTCGCCTCATCGCGCACGATGCCCATCACCCGAAAGCATACGGGCTTGCCAACCCGCGACAGCACCGCGATATCCTTGACGGGCTGTCCGTCGGGGTTGAACACCGCCTCACTGTAAGGAATGATACCCTCAAAGCCCCCCACGTCGACGTGAAGATCCATCGCGTGATCGCAAAGTCGCGCCACCCCCTCAAGCACCGTTCCCATATGCATCGCACGCTCCAGCCCCGCAAGGCTCGCGCACGCCTCTCTGTTCTCCGCACTGCCAAGTCGCATTCCCTCGGGCAGATAGCTTCTGTCCATCTCACCGTCTCCTTTCCTTGCGACAACGGCTTTCGCCGCTTGCCGATTGTCCTTGCAACCAATGCACTATATGTCGCCACAGAGCCAAATATACCCCCGTCTTGGGCGGCGATGGCGTAAAAAATTGTAAAAAGCCCTTTTCAAACGCGTCGTTTTATGTTATACTATGGGGTAAGAAAAGTTTACTCGAAAGGGTTCGGACATTACTATGAAAAAGCTGTTGGGCTTTTTGAAGCCATATACCAAGGAAACGATCCTTGGCCCGCTCTTTAAGCTGCTCGAGGCATCGTTTGAGCTGTTTGTGCCGCTGGTCGTGGCACAGATCATTGACGTGGGCATTGCGAACGGCGACCGCGCGTTTATCGTCTCGCGCTGTCTTTTGCTTGTGGCGCTTGGCGTGATCGGTCTTATCTGCGCGGTAACGGCACAGTATTTTGCCGCCCGTGCGGCCGTGGGCGTGACCGCCTCGGTGCGCCACGCGCTGTTCCGCCACATCGGAACGCTGTCGTATTCCGATCTCGACCGTCAAGGCACCTCGACGCTCATCACGCGTATGACGAGCGACGCCAATCAGGTGCAATCGGGCATCAATCTGACGCTTCGTCTGGTG
>JAGBTR010000194.1 GCA_017631215.1 Clostridia bacterium
AAGGGGTAATTAGAGGTTGCTGTGATATTGTAGCCGTTCAGGTCAAGCGTGATCTCAGCGCCATCTTCAACATCGATCTCGTCCGCGCCCATATCGATATCGCCGATCAGGCGGATCTCGCCGCTATGCTGCATGGCATCGGCCAGTTCCTCGAACGTGTCGACCTCGGTCAGACCGCCCTCGTCGCCGCCCTCGTCATCGCCCGTGCCGGGTGCTTCGACAACGTAGGCACGCATCGTCGTCGCGATGTCCGCGATGATCATATAATTACCCGTCTCGGTGATCTCGATCTGTGCCGACGTAGCAAGTGTCTCCCCATATTGCACATCACCCACCAGAGCTGCCACATTGAAGGTCACCTCGGTCGCGAAGTCCAGCATGAGCACGTCGCCCTTATCAAGCGACACCGCGAAGTAAAGGTATTTTCCGGCAAGCATATCCAGCGTCACGCCGTGCCAGCCCTCGGCTTCGGTATACGAGAACTGATCGGCGATGTCCGCAGGAGGCATTCCCGCATAGGTGTCGGTGATCTCCACCGCCTCGGCTTCGGCGCGAACGACGTAAGCTCTGACGGTCGCGTCATTTTTTGATGCAAGGGCGTACACGCCTGAGGTATCGACCGTCACGCTAGCCGTGACAGAGGACAGCCGAGGGCTCGGAAGTCCACCGCTCAACAGACCAAAGAAATATTCGGTCTCCTCGGAAAAATAAAAGTGAACGGTATCTCCTGCATTCAGTGCTACGGCAAAATAGGAGCTTTCGCCTTCTATGACGTTGGGTATCCAGCCGTGCGCGGCATCATAAACGCCCAAGAACGACACAAGCGAAGGCGGCAAGTCATCCGTATCGTTCTTAGTGATCTCCACCGCATTCTCGGGAAGATCCTCGGGGATGGGAACACTCCCCGAGGCAGGAGCCTCAAGGACGTAGGCACGCATCGTCGCCTCGCCGAACGCCGCGATCAGATAGGTGTCCGTTTCCGTGATCTCATACTCCGCAAAGGTGCTTCTCACATCATCCAGCTGCGTTTCGGTATACAGCCCGACCACGACGAACGTCACCTCTTCCGAGGCATCCAGCGAGAGCACGTCGCCCTTGTCCAAGGCGACAGCCATATAGCCGTAAACGACCGCGTTCTCACTGAACGGCACACCGCTCCAGCCGATCTCCTCGGTATACGTACCGCCTCCGCCAAGAAACGTCTCGGCGGCGGAGGTATCCAAACCCGCATAGGTGTCGGTGATCTCCACCTTTCCCACGGGGATGACAGGGGCGCTCACATCATAACGAACGACGTACGCCTTGGCGGTAACATTCTTTTCTGTGTAGAAGCAATAAGTGCCGCTCTCCTCCACGTCAAAGCTGCCGGACAAATGGGCTTCTCCTTTATACGCGCCATTGTCGACGTTTAGACCATAAAGTCCTACGTTGCCGGACAAGCCCGAAAGCACGTAGTAGACCTTATCACCCGCATTCAGATCCAACTCAAAGAACGAGGTGTCCTCATAGCTATCCAAAACACCGCTCCAGCCGAGCTCGGCATCATAAGAAGCGGTATTGCCCTCGTAGGTGAACGGCGTTGCGTTCTCGGAGGTGATCTCCACTGCGTTCTCGGGGATGTCGATGATCGTCGCCGAGGGTGCATTCTCCTCACCGTAAACGATGTAGTAACCGGTACCGATAATGTCGTCGTTTCCACCCGTCACATCGTAGCCAAATTCATAAGGATCTCTTGCCGTTGAAAATCCGGAAGCACCGAGCGTTATACTTGCCGTATGATCGACGGTATCAATGCTCCAACCGTTCGCCTCCGATAGGGGCACCGAATGAGCGGACTTGAAGTAAAAGCTACTGTTCTCGGTCCAATGCTCGAAGTTGGTTCCGCTGATGGTGATCGTTATGTCACCGGTTGTGCCCTCTGCGATCACATACGTCTTGGCCAAGGGGATATAGCTGACGCCCTCACCCGACACCGTCACGCTCGTGATGGTGGGGGTGGTGTCCTCGCTCTCGCCCGTTGCAAGCACTGCCATCGGGAACATTCCAAGCACCACGATCAGGGCGATCAGAAGTGCAAAGCCTTTTTTCATCGTTGTTTTCATGCGTTTGTTTCCTCCATATTGTTGTTGGGTTGCTTGTTCATTATGATATGCTCTGTCATGGTCTTCGGACATCGCCGTCGCTCGCGGTGGCAGCAGATGCCGAGAAATTCTTCGCCGTGTCGGTAATGGGCGCAGCCGTGACAGCCGTCCTCCGCATGCGCTCCCATGAAATGCTGGCACGCGTCCTGCATGGCCGTGACGAACGGGTATCCGTCGGCGGTGTAGCGGGGCAAAGCGTGAAAGTCGGGGTAAATGGGAATGGGCTCGCTGTATTGGCTCTGCCGCTCGCGCTCGTCATAATATCCGTAATAAAGCGCGAATTCGCATCCAAACACGCGTATCACCCGATACAGATCCCCCTCGCGGGCCTTGACGTCCATGCTCTCTCCTTTCTCTGCGATCGGTCTTCAGTCGCGGATTGTCAATTTTTTATCACGCTACCATTATAGCAAAAGCCGAAAGAAAAAAACACCCCCGAAAACGCAAAAAAACGGACAAAAAAATTTGTCCGTTTTTGCCCCTTAAAGGACGTATGCAATTTCTGTTCTTGACGAAATTCCCGTCTTTTGGATGACGCGAAGGACGGTCTGCTTGACGGTCGATTCGGAAATGTACAGTGCCGTCGCGATCTCGCGCGCGGTAAAGCCGAAGGCGGTCAGCTTGGCGATCTCGCGCTCGCGCGCCGTCAGATTGACGGCAAGGTTGCGGTTACGCACCGAGCCCGATATCTTCGCCCAGCCGACGCTGTACGTTTTATACAGCTCACGCACCGCCTCGGTGGCGTTCTCGTCAACGAGCGAGATGCGCTCCTCCAGAAAGCCGTCGAAATGGCGCACGTATTCGGTCAGCACGCCGTAAAGCTGATCGGGCAGTGCAAGAGAAATCGCCTTGTCGATATGGGCAACGGCACGCGCGCGGTCGCCCGAATTGTAGTATGCCACGGCGCAGGACAAGCGAAGATAGATCTCGGGGAGCAGCGTTTTATCCACCGTCGCTTGCGTAATGAGCGGCTCGATGGTATTGGGGATCATACGCATCAGCGCAAGTCCCTGCAAGCCCTCGACCTCGATCTGGCGGGACGCGATGGCGTACGCCGCCATATACAAATATTTGATGTAGTAGACCTTGGCGGCAGGATGGGCGTCCGGCGGCAATGCAGAGAGGCTGCCGGAGGTGAACCATTCGGGATAGTCCTTGTTATCGTAGATCGTGCTGTCAACAATCGCCAGCGACAGCGAAACGATCTCTCGCTCGTGCTCGCTTCGGCACGGAGCCTCGCAGATATGTCGCTTTGCCTCGTACCACAAGCTGATATCGCCGCGCCAGATCGCGCACTGCGCCAGTAGCATTCCACCGCCCAGAATGGCGTAAAAGCCGGAATGCAACGACAGAAAATAGCGCGCCTTATCGTACACCTTATCGACCTCACCGCGCCGATAAGCGATCTGCGCCTCAAACAGCGTATGCGCCTCGGGGTTATTGACAAGCATCTCGGCACACGCATCGGCCAGCCCGGCGGTGTGGTAAAGATTGGTCATATCAAGAAAGGGACTTCTGCGCGGCATAGGCAAATGCGGCTCCACGCCCTTGGAAGCACTTGGCAAAACGGCGTGCGTCGGGATCATCCAAGCGCGGCCAAAGCGCACCGCCCCCTTGATGCTTCCCTCTTTACAAAGCCCCTGCACGCGCCGTGGGGTCACGCCCCATTTTTGCGCGGCATCCGCTACGGTCATCAGCTCATTCATATCGTTTGCCCCCGTCGTTATGGTGTTGCAAGATCGGTTTTGCGCCGAAATTTCGTTTTTGCGAAATCACACAAAGTTCTGCCATTTCGTTTTTGCGAAATCTGTACCAATTATATCCCTTTTTCCTTCGTTTGTCAAGTGGATTTTTGGGATTTTTCAGCGTCCGTCCGTCTCGTACGGTGTCCTTTTCCGCCTTCCGTCCCGCTTCAAAGCCGAACGCGAAGCAAAAACGGGCTCACCGTCTTGATATGCACCCCAAAAGTTAGACACTTTTGGAGGTGCATATTTTTTTATGGGAAAAACAGGAAGAAAAAACAAAAACTACTCGCCAGAATTCAAAATTCATGTTATAATGGATATGCGAGAACACCGATTGAACTACCA
>JAGBTR010000195.1 GCA_017631215.1 Clostridia bacterium
ACACTGTCAGGGGCGCGTGCCGCCTTGGGAGCGAATATATCCTGCATCTGCAGGAGTGGTACACCAAGACCGAGCTGCTCATCCGTGTGGACGAGGACGCGACGCTGCTTGGCGAATACCGTTTCCACACCGACGGACAGACCTACCGCTTCCGTGACGTTGCGAGCTGTGGCGACACGCTCTATCTGAGCGGCTACGCCATCCCCGAGACACAGGTCGAAGCGTTTGACGAGCTAAAGGCGCTCAAGCAACGGCTGCTCGGTGGCGAGCAGATCGACGATGCGGCATTGACCTCTGCCGTGCGCGGATACTATACTGCGGTGCTGCTCAAGTGCGATGCGGTCACGGGAAAGACGACCGCCTTCTATTCGGTCGCAGGCGCGCTGGGAGACGCCTTCTCGCTCGATGCTGACGGCGACCTTGTCTGGCGCGTGAACGAGATCGGCTCGGCGACGCACACCGTCTCCGCGTGGGCAGGTCACGAGCCCAACGCCGTCCACATCAAGGGCATCGGCCCCGTGTGGGAATACACCGTCTCGCCCGAGGGCATCCTACTGGGCGACCGTATGACCGATGAGGTCGCAGAATTTACGCGTTAAATCAAAAGGGGAGACCGCTCTGCGGTCTCCCTCACTTTTATTCTTCTCTTAATTCCTTCGCAGGGAACACGTGTCGCTTACCGCAGAAGCGGCAGACGACCTCGAGCTCCTCTGCCTTGCCCTCCGCCAGCTGCTCGGCGAGCAGCTCGTCGACCTGATCGCGTCCCATCGCGCGGATGGCGCCCAGCATTCTCTCGCGGCTGCAATCACAGCGGTAGGCGACGTCGATCTCATCGAACACGTCGTAGGGGATATCGCGCATTGCCACGTTGGCGATCTGCTCAAGCGTCATTCCCCTCTCAAACATACGGGACACGTTAGCAAGCAGGGGAATATTCTTCTCGATCTGATCGATAACGGCCTCATCGGCAAAGGGCAACAGCTGGATCATCACGCCACCCGCCGCACGGCAGGAGCAATCGGTATCCACCAGCACACCCAGCGACAGCACCGTCGGGATCTGCTCGCTCTTGGCGTAATAGGTGGCGATGTCCTCCGCGACCTCGCCCGAGGTCAGCGGGATCATACCCGAATAGGGCTCGTCGCCGCCCATATCGCGCACCAGCGTCAGATATCCCTTGCCGACCGCACCGCCGACGTTGAGCTTGCCGTCCGAGCGGAGCGGCAGGTCGACCTCGGGGTTCTGGATGTAGCCGCGCACGTTGCCGTAGTAGTCGGCACTTGCCAGCACACGCCCCGCAGGGCCGTCGCCGTCCAGCGTGACCGTCATTGCGTCCGTCTTTTCTCCCATCAGGCTACCCATCAGCGAGGCCGCCGTCAACAGACGCCCCAGTACGGCCGTCGCCGTGGGGGCTGTATGGTGAGCCGCAATGGCATCGTTGACAATATCGCGCGAGTCAATGACCAACACGCGTGCGCTGCCATCCTGCGACATTCCTCTCAAAATTCTCGAATTGCTCATATATCAATCTCCTTTTTCTTCACTTCTTACACCGAGCGACAAAATGCCACCGCTCGCACGTGCTCGCAGGAATGCTGCGGTCAAAATCGCCGAACACCGCAAGCACCTCAAAGCCCGTCCGCTCAAGCAACGACCGCAGCGTGCTCTCGCTGTAGCACTGCTCCTCCTGCTGCTCGTCGGCGCGGTCGTAGCCGCCGTCCTCGCGCTGCTCGAAGACCGACAGATCGAAGGTGCATCTGCCCGTCTCGGCATCGAAATGATTCTGCCAACCGCAATATGCGCTCTGCAGCGCGCCGTCCTCGTCCGTCCATTCATCCTCTAAAATATAGGCGTTATCGCCGTAGACGTGCTCGAACTTATAGGGCGTGTTGACGTCGAACAAAAACAACCCATCGGGGTCGAGATAGTTGTGCGCGCAGGCAAAGCAGCGCTCGACGTCGCCCTCGGTGAGCAGATAATTGACGCTGTCAAGGCAGCAGGTCACCGCCCCCACCGTGCCGTACAGCTCAAAGGCGCGCATATCCTGAAGCAGATACAGCGGACTTGGCACGTCCTCTCGCTCGGCGGCGCGCTCATAGGCGACCGACAGCATATCCATACTGCCATCCACGCCGATCATATCGTAGCCGCGCGCGGCCAGCTCCAGCGTCATACGCCCCGTACCGCACGCCAGATCCAGCACCAGCGTCGGCTTCTCGGGCAGATAGCTCGAAAAGCAGGACTCGACGTAATCCGCCCAGCCCACATAATCGATCTCCGCGTTCAAGCGGTCATACACACGCGCCAGCGCGCGGTAGCCGTCGTAACGCTCATTGCTTTGGTTTTCTTGGGACATTTCTCTTTAGATCCTCTTCCTTGTATCCTTCCCCGCTCAGCGGTTGCGCCACTCGCGGCGCTCCTGCTTATCCAGCTCGTCCAGCACCTTGAGGTAGCCCTCGTCGCTGTAACGCAGGCAGCGGTTGACGCGGCTGATGGTTGCCGTACTCAGACCCGTGCGCTCGGCGATCTCACTGTAAATGAGTCCCTCCTTGAGCATTTTTGCCGCCTGCATGCGCTGAGACATTTCCTGCAGCTCAAACGGCGTGCACAGATCACTGAAAAATCGATAGCAGTCCTCGACCGTGGAAAGCGTTAGTATGCCCTTGAACAAATATTCCAATCGGCTATTACGAGCGTCGTCCTTCATAGGTCCAAACTCCTTTCGCGGATGCCCCATCGAGCATCGTTTGTTTTATTTTACCACCTTCTGCGAACAAAGTAAAGGCTTTTTGCGAATTTTTGTCAAAAAAGCTACCGCTTTGCACGATCTTATACAAAAAAATCGACCGAGGAGGTTGACTTCTCGCATCAAATCAAGTATAATAGTCTTGTTTGGGGGTGCCGTATACGGCAAGTTCATTCCCCCGCCGGAAAAGGAGAACGAAATATGGTTCGTTTGGGTGTGGATCTTGGCGGCACCAACATTGCCGTCGGTATCGTAGATGAAAATTACAAGCTTGTACATAAGGACAGCGTGCCCACCGAGGCACAGCGTGCGCCCGAGGCGATCGTGGACGACATCGCTATGCTCTGCCGCCGCGTGCTCGCAGATCAGAACATTCCGCTGACCGAGGTTGGCGGTATCGGCATCGCCGCGCCCGGCACCATCAACAGCCGCGACGGCTACGTCGAGTATGCCAACAACCTTCCCTTCAAGCACTTCCCCATCGCTCCGTTGCTCCGTGAGCGCATTGGCGGTGATATCCCCGTTTTTGTTGAGAACGACGCCAACGCCGCCGCTTGGGGCGAGGCTGTCGCAGGCGCTGCCAAGGGTACCGACAACTCGGTTATGATCACGCTCGGCACGGGTGTCGGCGGTGGTATCATCATCGACGGCAAGGTCTACTCGGGCTTCAACGGCGCGGGTGGTGAGCTGGGTCATATGGTCATCGTCAAGGACGGTGCGCCTTGCTCGTGCGGCAGATGCGGCTGCTGGGAGGCTTACTCCTCGGCAACGGCGCTCATTCGTATGACGCAGGAAAAGCTGGACGAGTGTGCCGCCGCAGGTCGCAAGACCGTGATGACCGAGCTGGTCGCCAAGAAGGGGCGCGTGAACGGTCGCACCGCGTTCGACGGTATGCGTGCCGGTGACGAGGCCGCCCGTGAGGTCGTTGACACCTACCTGAGCTACCTTGCCTGCGGTCTTGCCAATATGATCAACATTTTCCAGCCCGAGATCCTGTCCATCGGCGGCGGCGTTTCGGGTGAGGGTCAGTCGCTCATCGACGCACTGCTTCCGCTCATCCGCAAGGAGTGCTACGGCGGCAGCACGGTCAAGTCGACCGAGATCCGCATCGCTCAGCTCGGCAACGACGCCGGTATCGTCGGCGCGGCTGTTCTGGGTCTGTAATCCCAATCATATCGAGCCGCTCGGGGCATCTCGGGCGGCTCTTTTCCAAAAAAGGAGCGTTATGAAACAAGATCAATCCACTCCGCTCGCCTCTGCCGTCGAGCCGTTGCTTGCCTGGTACGGACAGCACCGTCGCTCGCTTCCGTGGCGCGATGCCCCGACACCGTATCACGTCTGGCTGTCCGAGATCATGCTCCAGCAGACGCGCATTGAGGCGGTCATTCCCTATTATGAACGGTTTCTTGCCGCTTATCCGACCGTGACGCATCTTGCCGAAGCGGACGACGAGCGCCTGATGAAGCTGTGGGAGGGACTTGGCTATTACAGCCGCGCCCGCAATCTCAAAAAGGCCGCCGTCGCAATGGTCGAGCGGCACGGTGGCGATCTGCCCGCCGACTACGCCTCGCTCCGCGCGCTTCCCGGTATCGGTGCATACACGGCAGGCGCGATCGCATCCATCGCCTTCGGTCTGCCCGAGCCTGCCGTCGACGGCAACGTGCTCCGCGTGGTCACAAGGCTGACCGCCGATGAAAGCGATATTATGAAGGAGTCAACCAAGAAGGGTGTCACCACGTCCTTGCGTGCGGTCTATCCGACCGAGCCCACCGAGGCCGCCGCGATGACGCAGGCACTGATGGAGCTGGGCGAGCGCGTATGCATCCCCAACGGCGAGCCACACTGCGACAAATGTCCGCTGGGCGTGTTCTGTCTTGCCCGTCAAAGAAATCTGACCGACCGCATTCCCGTGCGCGCGCCCAAAAAACCGCGTCGCATCGAGGAGCGCACCGTGTATCTGTTGTGGCAGGACGGCAAGATCGCGCTTGTCAAGCGTCCTGACACGGGGCTGCTGGCGGGGCTTTGGGAGTTTCCTTGTACGGCCGAGTATGCGGACGAGGCGACCGCCACCCGCCATTTGACCGAGCACGGCGCATCGCTCACGGCGCTATCCCGCAGCGTCGATGCCACCCATATTTTCACCCACATCGAATGGCATATGCAAAGCTATCTTGCCGTCCTAGACCGCGCCCCCACCCACTGGGATGGGCGTCCGCTCGTCCTCGTCACCCCCGACGAGCTGACCAAGAGCTACGCCGTGCCGACGGCGTACCGCGCTTTTGTGCGCGCCGCGCTTGATTTTTCGTCCACGCCTTGACAAGTCCTGACGGATGTGCTATAATAAGGCGTTATTTTGAAGAAAGGAAAAGGTCGTTATGTCCAAAACCGTCATCCCCGCGGGCTACCGCTCGCTGCTGACTCAGCGTCAGACCCAGATCGCCATCAAAAAAGTGAAGGATTTCTTCCAGCAGAATCTTGCGGTCGAGCTCAATCTGACCCGCGTTTCCGCCCCCTTGTTCGTCGCATCGGACAGCGGCCTGAACGATAACCTCAACGGCACCGAGCGTCCCGTCCGCTTCGATCTTCTCGGAACGGATACTGAGCTTGAGATCGTCCACTCGCTCGCCAAGTGGAAGAGAGTCGCGCTCAAGAGATACCACTACGGCATCCACGAGGGACTTTATACCGATATGAACGCCATCCGCCGCGACGAGGAGACGGACAACATCCATTCGATGTTCGTCGACCAGTGGGACTGGGAAAAGGTCATCACGCGCGAGGAGCGAACCGAGGAATACCTCAAGCAGACGGTGCGCTACATTTACGAGGCACTCAAGCACACCGAAAACTACATTGCCGACGACTACAACTTCGGCGAGAAGCTGTTGCCCGAGCATATCACCTTCGTCACCTCGCAGGAGCTTGAGGACCGCTGGCCCGAGGCGAGCGGCAAGGAGCGCGAGTACAACATCGTCCGCGAGTGCGGTGCCGTCTTTATTATGAAGATCGGCGGTGCGCTGAGGAGCGGCAAGCCGCACGACGGTCGCGCCCCCGACTACGACGATTGGGAGCTCAACGGCGACATTCTCGTCTACCACCCCACGCTCGACATCGCGCTGGAGCTGTCCTCGATGGGCATCCGCGTCGACGAGGAGGCAATGCGCCGCCAGCTCGCTATCCGCGGCTGTGAGGATCGCGCATCTCTGCCCTTCCACAAGGCACTTTTGAACGGTGAACTGCCCTACACCATCGGCGGCGGCATCGGTCAGTCGCGCATGTGTATGTTCTTCCTCCGCAAGGCGCACATCGGCGAGGTGCAGTCCTCCTACTGGCCGCCCGAGACGGTCGAGGAGTGCCGGGCGCACGGTATTGAATTGCTGTAATAAAAAGCCCCACTTTGTAAGTTGCAATCAAACGAATAACCAAGCCGCCGAGAGACATCACTTTGGATGTTCTCGGCGGCTTTTAACTTTTTGTGCAAAAAACGAGAGTCCCATCACAAAATAAGAGGTTGAACATTTCTTTGATTACCGTTATAATATACATGTAAGCTTACAAAAAAGCAAAAAGGAGATTTTGATATGAGCACAACCGTGTTTTCCGAAAATATGAAACGATTCCGAGCGGCAAAGGGCTACACGCAGGAATACGTTGCCGAGAAGCTTTGTGTCAGCTCGCAAGCGGTGTCACGTTGGGAATGCGGCAACACCTTGCCCGACGTACTGTTGCTTCCCGAAATTGCCGAGCTTTACGGTGTTCTGGTGGACGATCTTTTCAAAAAGCAGTCCGTGGCTTATGACAATTACGCACAACGGCTATCTGCGCTTTACGAGATCAGCCACGACCCCGAGGATTTTTTCAGATGCCGTCAGGAATACCAAAAAATGATAAAAACGGGCGAACTATCGCAGTATGACAAATGGGACTACGGATGGATCCATAAAGCAATGATGTACTTTTGCAAGGAAGAGGCGCTGAAATGGTTCGATGCGGCTTTGGCGGATGATTCGGATAAAAGCGCTCTGCCGTACAGACGAGCCGCATCTATGAAGCAGGAAATGCTGTTTTCCTTTGGAAAAGGCGACGAGCTCCTGGCAGAGCTCCAGCACAAGATGGACAGCGCGCAGGGGCAGCTTGACGAGCGGGAATGGTATCTATTGATCGAAGCATACGAGCGCGCTCATCAATATGAAAAGGCACTTTCCGTTTGTACAGAGGCGTTACAAAGGTATCCAGACAATTGGGAATTGTGCTTGAGCAAGGGAGATATCTACTATTATATGGAGCAATATGACGAGGCGATCTCGTGGTTTGAGCGGGCAGGAGAGATAGGGACCTGTTTTTGCGATGAAAAGTATCAGATCGCTTTGTGCTATCAAAAGCTCGGGGAATTCAAAAAGGCATATCAGATCTATTTGGAAATCGCGGATATCCACCGCAAGAACGGCTATGACGTAGAGGCCGAGCAGGCCTTGGGGTATGCAAAGGAGATCGAAGACAAGCTATAACGCAAGAAAAAGGACAGAGACTCTTCTCTGTCCTCTTTTTTGTCGGGTGGAGTATCGCCAGCCATGGTGTTTATATCGGCGGCAGCAAGCCACCGCCCTACCATATTTGCGGAAAGTTTTTGGGAATTCAAAACCCTTTTTCCAAAAAGTTTTTTTGCCGCCGGAGGCATTTATCTGAGCGTCCTCATCGCATTCAAAATAGCAATCACCGCCACGCCGACGTCGGCAAAGACGGCTGCCCACATTCCTGCCAAGCCGAGCGCGCCGAGAAGGAGAACAAGTCCCTTGACGCCGAGGGCGAAGGCAATATTCTGTCGGACGATGCGAGAAGTGCGACGCGAGATGCTCATCGCCGCAGCGATGCCCGCCAAACGGTCATCCATCAGCACGACGTCGGCGGCCTCGATGGCGGCGTCCGAGCCCAGCGCGCCCATCGCGATGCCCACGTCGGCACGCGAGAGGACGGGGGCGTCGTTGATGCCGTCGCCCACAAAGGCAAGCTTGCCACGCGGCGAGCGGGCGCGCCCCTCCTCGATCAGCGCCTCGAGGCGGTTGACCTTGTCGTCGGGCAGGCACTCGGCGGCGTAGCCATCCAGCCCAAGCGCGGCGGCGACCTCGGCGGCCACTGCGGTGCGGTCGCCCGTCAGCATCACGATGCGCTTGACACCTGCGCGCCGCAGCTCGGCAAGGGCGGTCTTGGCGTCGGGCTTGATCTCGTCCTTGACGGTCAGATGTCCCATCAGCACGCCGTCACGCGCCACAAAGACCACGCTACCCGCGAGGGTGTGGGGTTGCTCGGTCGTTTCAACGCCCACACGCGCCATCAGAGCCACGTTGCCCACGGCAACGGGGACGCCGTCAAGTCGGGCGCGGATACCCTCGCCCGCGACATTTTCGACCTCGCTCACGCGCGAAGGATCGGGGGTCTTGCCCCACGCACGCAGCAGTGAGAGCGCGATGGGATGCGAGGAGAATTGCTCGACCAGCGCGGCCGTCTCCAGCAGCGCCTCCTCGGTCACGCCCTCGGCGGGGGCAATCTCGGACAGACGGAATGCGCCCTGCGTCAGCGTGCCCGTTTTGTCCAGCACGACAGTATCGCACGCGCCCAGCGCCTCGAGATAGTTCGATCCCTTAAACAAGATTCCCTTGCGCGACGCGCCGCCGATACCGCCAAAAAAGGAGAGCGGCACCGAAATGACCAGCGCGCAGGGGCAGGAGACGACGAGGAAGGTCAACGCGCGCTCGATCCAGACCGCCCACTCGCCCGTAACGAGCGACGGAAGGACGGCGAGCAGCACAGCGGCTATGACGACGGCGGGGGTATAGATGCGGGCAAAGCGGGTGATGAACGCCTCGGAGCGCGATTTGCGCTCGGCGCTGCTCTCGACCATTTCGAGAATGCGGGCAACGGTCGACTCGCCATACGGCTTGCTCACGCGCACGCGCAGCACGCCGTCGACGTTGATGCAGCCGCTGATGACGGCATCGCCTGCGGCGACCGCGCGCGGCATCGAGTCGCCCGTCAGCGCGGCGGTGTCCAACGTTGAGCGTCCCTCGACGACCTCACCGTC
>JAGBTR010000196.1 GCA_017631215.1 Clostridia bacterium
CCCGAGACGCCTGCAGAGCCCGAGACTCCCGCCGAGCCCGAGACGCCTGCAGAGCCAGAGACTCCCGCCGAGCCTGAGACGCCTGCAGAGCCCGAGACGCCCGCTGTGCCCGAAAAGCTTCAGCTGTTCACGGGTGACGAGCTGCTTACGGGCATGAGATTGGCGGAGGTGAACAAGGACGAGTCCTATATTTATGAGGGTGCAGGCTCGATCAAGTCGGGCACGGCGGTCGACCGCTTCGTCTACAATTTCGATCCGATCGATGTCTCGGCCTATGCCAACGGCTTTTTGCGTATGCTCATCTACGTTGAGGATATGACCAAGCTGGGCTTCGGTACTGTTGAGCTGTCCTCGAGCGGTCGCTTCGATCAGAACGAATATAGCTGGCCGACCAAGGACTACATCACGCGCAGCGGCTGGAACGAGCTGTGGTTGCCCATCGCGACGCCGAATCGCACGGCAGACGGCGGTCTTGATCTGAGTGCCGCCAACTATATGCGCATCTTCATCCACCCCATCGAGGGCTCGACCGAGATCCCCGTGATCTACATCGACGATTGCTACTTCACCAATGAGAGAACGCCCATCAAGTTTGAGCAGAGCGAGGTCGTCGCAGACGAGAAGTACGTGCTGCTTGACGGCGAGACTATGCCCGCCAAGCTGACGGGTGTCACGCAGAGCACCGACCAGGTGGCAAGCGGTACGTATTCGCTTTACAGCGCGCCCGCTGTCGTTCGTATCTCTTACAACTTCGCCGCTCCTCTGGACGTTTCTGCCTATGAGGGCAAGTATCTGCATCTGTCCGTCTACGTAGAGGATGCCTCGCTGATGGGCGGCGGTCAGGTCGAGCTGACCTCGGGCGGCAACTGCGACATCAATGAGATGACCTGGGAGGTCGGTGCCATCACCTTCGAGAACGGCTGGAACGAGATCTGGCTTCCGATCTCGTATGAGAGCACCAAGGTGACGGGCGGCAAGGTCGACCTGACCGCGGTCAACTACCTGCGCATCTACACCAACAAGAAGGGCGATTCGCTGGCATCCGCGCTGTACTTCGACGACATCTACTTCGCAATGAGCAAGTAATATCCCAAAGGGGAGCAGGGCTTCGGCTCGGCTCCTCTTTTGCTTTAGTCAAAACCGACAAAACGCGCGGTGCTTTTTTGTCGATGGCTACGAAAAGCAAGACGCGCGTTGACAAGACGACTACACGCGTGCTATAATGGGTCTACCTTATAAAAATATGAGAGGTGTTTACTATGAAAAAGGTTCTTTGCCTTGCGCTGGCGATGCTGATGATCGCGATGATGCTCGTCGCCTGCAAGCCCGATACCCCCGAAACGCCCGACGAGCCTGAAACGCCCGCAGAGCCCGAGACTCCCGCAGAGCCCGAGACGCCCGCAGAGCCCGAGACTCCCGCCGAGCCCGAGACTCCCGCCGAGCCTGAGACTCCCGCCGAGCCTGAGACTCCTGCCGAGCCTGAGACTCCCGCAGAGCCTGAGACTCCCGCCGAGCCCGAGACTCCTGCCGAGCCCGAGGAGCCCGAAGAACCGATCGAGGACAAACTGATGCTACTGGACGGTGAGAGTCTTCTCGAAATGAAAGATGTTATGGTCGTGCTTGACAGAGAGCACGTCAAACAGGGCGCAAGCTCGCTTTGCACGACGTCGGTCACTACCCGTTTCGTATACGCCTTTGCGCCCACCGATATTTCGGCATACCGTGACGGTTATCTGCATATGTGGGTTTATGTGACCGACTATGATAACATCGACCGCGGCTATATCGAGCTGACATCGAGCGGTACCTATGATGCCAACGAGATCAATTGGCCGGTGAAGGATCACCTCAAGGCTGACGGCTGGAACGAGTTGTGGCTGCCCTTGTACAAAACCGACGGCGGAAATCTAAACTGGGAGGGTGTGAACTATTTTCGTTTGTACACTAACCATAGCGATGCAAGTCTGCCTGCCGCGCCGATGTATTTTGACGATATCTACTTTACCAACGAGGCCCCCGAAAGTGCTGTACCCGAACCCGAAACGCCTGCACCCGAAACGCCCACGCCCTCGACACCCACGGTTGAGTCCGACGGCAAGCTGATGCTGCTGGACGGTGAGAGTCTGCCTGCCGGGCTGGCACCTGCGGGCACGCTCAATACGGAGTACGCAAAGCAGGGTACAAGTTCGATTTGCACGGTCGGTGTGGTTGTTCGTCTTGAGTATGCCTTTGATCCGACTGATATCTCGGATTACAAGGATGGCTATTTGCATATGTGGATTTATGTGGCCGATTTCGACAACATCAAGGGCGGCTTCTTTGAGCTGACCTCGAGCGGGACTTACGATAAGAATGAGATCAGCTGGCCTGCTTTGGATCATTTGAAAGGCAATGGTTGGAACGAGGTCTGGCTGCCGCTGAACAACTATCGCGGTGGAGATTTGAACTGGGCGAGTGCGAATTATATTCGTCTTTACACCAATCGCAATGACAGCAATCCGCCGGCAGCATCCATGTACTTCGACGACATCTACTTCGCAATGAGCAAGTAATATCCCAAAGGGGAGCAGGGCTTCGGCTCGGCTCCTCTTTTGCTTTGGTCAAAACCGACAAAACGCGCGGTGCTTTTTTGTCGATGGCTACGAAAAGCAAGACGCGCGTTGACAAGACGACCGCACGCGTGCTATAATGGATCTACCTTATAAAAATATGAGAGGTGTTTACTATGAAAAAGGTTCTTTGCCTTGCGCTGGCGATGCTGATGATCGCAATGATGCTCGTCGCCTGCAAGCCCGATACCCCCGAAACGCCCGACGAGCCTGAAACGCCCGCAGAGCCCGAGACTCCTACCGAGCCCGAGACGCCTGCTGAGCCCGAGACTCCCGCCGAGCCCGAGACTCCCGCAGAGCCCGAGACTCCCGCCGAGCCCGAGACTCCCGCAGAGCCTGAGACTCCTGCAGAGCCCGAGACTCCCGCCGAGCCTGAGACGCCCGCAGAGCCCGAGACTCCTGCCGAGCCCGACGAGCCGCTGGTGCCCGAGCAGCCCACCCCCGAGGTCGTGGATGGCAAGTACATCCTCTTCAACGGCGATGCCGTGCTGGAAGGTATGACCACGGCGAGCGTGACGGTCAACACGGACAAGAAGTATATCGTAGAGGGCGAGGGCTCGATCAAGACGACCGAGCACACCGACCGCCTCGTCTATACCTTCGAGCCCAAGGATCTGTCTGCCTATCTGGGCGGCTATCTGCATCTGTCTGTCTACGTGTCCGACATCAGCACGCTCGGCTCGAGCTATGTCGAGCTGACCTCGAGCGGTGGCTATGACGTCAACGAGATGACGTGGGCGCTCAAGGATACCTACCTGATCAAGAACGGCTGGAACGAGATCTGGCTCAACCTTACGATGGGTCAGTGCGCCGCCGGCAACGAGATCGATCTGACCGCGGTCAACTACTTCCGTCTGTACACCAACCGCACCAAGGGCGCACCTGCCGATGACTTCTACATCGATGACGTCTATCTCTCGATGGAGAAGCTCGCCGCACCCGCCCTGCCCGGTGAGGTCGTATCGGGCGAGAAGACGATGCTGCTGGACTGCGATGCGGTATCCGACGGTGTGCTCAACGTCGAGCTGAACACCGATGCCACCTACGTCAAGCAGGGCGCAGGCTCGCTCAAGACCGTTCAGGGCAACGAGCGCATCATCTACAGCTTCGACCCGCTGGACATCACGGCATACGATGGCGGCTACCTGCATATGTGGGTGTACGTCTCGGATATGACGATCATCCCGGGCGGTCAGATCGAGCTTTGCTCGGGCGGCACGTGCGACTCGGGCGAGATGCGCTGGTCGTTCAAGGATAACATCAAGCAGAACGGCTGGAACGAACTGTGGCTCAAGGTCACGACGGATAACTGCGCGGCTGCGACGGGTATCACCGATCTCAAGGGCGTCAATTATCTGCGTGTCTATACGGGCAACGCAGCGGAGCTCCAGGTCTATTTCGACGATATCTACTTCGCACTGACCAACGAATAAGCGCTGAAGGGAGTGGGGGAAGCCCCGCTCCCTTTGTTTTGCATTGGGCATATAGCCCAAAAGCGGAGATGGCTTTTTGACGATTCTGCCAAAAATGCCGCGCGGGGGGGGGGATTCGATTGACAAAAGAGGGCTTTTGTGGTACAATTCCTATGTATGAAAATACAATTCACCAAGGAGAAGCATACTATGTGGAAAAAACTGTTATCGTTGATTCTGGCCATCCTGACGGTCGCGTCGATGCTGGTTGCCTGCAAGCCGCCAGTTGACCCCGAGACGCCCGACACGCCGGATGCGCCCGTTACGCCGGAGGAGCCGGACGCCCCCGAGACGCCCGACACGCCCGACACACCGGATACCCCCGAGGATCCGGATGCGCCGAGCCAGCCCGATACGCCCGTGACCCCCGGAACGGTGGTCGGCACGGGTGCCGTGCTGGGCGAGGTCAAATATTATGAGAAGGACGTCGTCGTCGCCAATATCATCGCGACGGATGCGCCCTACAATGCCGATCCCACGGGTAAGACGGACGCAACTGCCGCTATCCAGCAGGCGCTGTACGACGTTGACGGCAAGGGCGGCGGTGTCGTTTTCCTGCCTGCGGGTGATTATCTGATCACCCACACGCTGTTCATTCCCTCGGGCTGTGTCCTGCAGGGTGACTGGCAGGATCCCGATGAGGTCGAGGCAGGCAAGGCAGAGTACGGTACGGTCATTCTCGCCAAGCCCGAGCCGCTGACCAAGTCGCAGCTCGACAAGCGCGCCTCCTCGCCGCTCATTATGATGGACAGCTACTGCGGCGTCGTCGGTCTGACCTTCTACTATCCCGAGCAGAGCATCGAGAAGCCCGTCGCTTACGGCTACACCATCTATAGTGAGTCGCCCCGCACGGCGGTGCTTCGTGATATCACCATGATCAACTCGTTCCGCGGTGTCGGCGTCGGTACGTCGCTCGCCTCGGGCCACGAGCTGTTCCAGAACGAGTCGCTGCACATCTGTGCGCTCGAGACGGGCGTTGAGATGTATCGCTCGACCGAGGTCGGCTTTACGGTCGATCTGACCGTCTCGCCCAAGTATTGGATCGAGGCAGGTCGCGGCTGGGCTTGCGAGGATGCGGATGCGCTTCGCAGCTGGTGCCGCAACAACACCATCGGTCTGATCATTCAGAAGCTGGACGACGAGTGCCTGTCCACCCTCCGCTTTGATTCGTGCCGCACGGCGATCTATATGCCGCGCGTCGATGCCAAGCAGCAGGATTTCTGGGGCACGCTGTACGATATCAAGATCACCGATTCGATGTACGGTATCGTGATCGAGGCGCTGTGCGCGTCGGTTGGTGCCGTTATCGCAGGTGCTGAGATCGAGGCGAGCGAGAAGGCCATCGTCAGCTCGTCCTCCGCAGGCACGCTCAAGCTCGCAGGCATCAAGCTGACGGGCAAGGGCAAGGTACACGCCGAGGGCGGTGACATTATGTACGATGAGGACACCGATCTGTCCGAGTATGCGATCAGCTACGGCGAGTATCAGAAGCCCGCTCCTTATCTGTACAATGCAGAGATCAAGAAGAAGTCCAACCGCACGGTCGATGCCGCTCCTGCCATCCAGGAGGTGCTCGATCAGGCGGCTGCTACGGGCGGTGTCGTTTATCTGCCCAGCGGTGTTTACAGCCTGTATTCGCCCATCACCGTTCCCGAGGGCGTTCAGCTGCGCGGTCCCATCCCGCTCTTTACCCGTGACGCTACGGGCGCACGCCCCGACGGCTGTCTGCTGATCTCCTACGTAACGGACGGCGCGGCCATCAACCTCAAGGCCAATGCGGGCGTCAACGGTCTGCGTATCTTCGGTGCGACCTACGACGCGCTGACGGCGATGGAGGCACTCGAGGCGAACGATCCCGCCACCGAGACCTGCGTTGCCATCAAGGGTCTGGGCGCAGGCGTTTATACCTACAACATCAGCATCACAGGCACCATGATCGGTATCGATTTCACGGGCTGTGATAACCACCTGATCAAGCAGACCTTCGGCTGCTGCTACAACACCTTCGCCCGCGTCGGCGGTAAGAACGGTGTCGTGACCTGCTGCCTGAACAACCCCCACTTCGTCAACCGCCAGAGCTTTGCAAAGCTGGGCTATCTGGATGAGGATCTGTGCGATATCGCAAGACATCAGGCATACAGCCACGGTCAGGACGAGGGCACCTCGAAGGAGTCGGGCTTTGCCACGCTGCGCGACAAGGTGCTGCGTAAGTACTGCACCATGGTCGAGGTGGTCGACGCCGATCATCAGATCATCAGCAACATCTTTATGTATGCACCCTACGAGCTGGTGTCGGTCGACAACTCCATCGCCTTTATCTACAACACCTCGGCTGACTTCGTCGGCTTTGGCTCGGTCTATAACGTACAGAACAGCAGCACCGTCATCGCCGTCAACGCACTGCGCTCGGTCGGTGATTCGGTACGCTGCGACGAGAGCTCTTACTTCGATCTCTACAACCGCGTTAACACCGAGATCTACTACGAGGGTGACTTCCACTCCTATGAGGGCAACGTGGACAGCTTCGAGTTCGACGTCAAGAAGAAGCTGAACGTCGGTACCGAGAGCAGTATGAACGGCGCGGGTAGCGTCACGCTGAATACCGATAATACCTACATCAAGGACGGCACTTACTCCTACATGCACGCGCCTCAGAGCAAAACGTCCGAGACGATCATAACGCTCGCCTTCAACGCGCTGAACATCAAGGAGTATATGAACGAGAACGGCTACCTGCATATGTGGGTATACGCCGAGGATATGGGCACCCAGACCTGGGGCGGCTCGATCGAGCTGACCTCGTCGGGCAAGCAGGACGAGCAGGAGATCTACTGGGTCACGACCTCGTTCATCACGCACAACGGCTGGAACGAGCTGTGGCTGCCTCTTGGTGATATCAAGGGCGGCGGTGGCTTCAACGCCGAGAAGGTCAACTTCCTGCGCATCCAGAACACCAACAACTACTTTGGTAACCAGGGCAAGTTCTACATCGACGATATCTATTTCTGCCTGGCAGAGTCGGATAAGATCCGCCAGCCCATCGACACAACGCCCATCACCAAGAGAACGGAGCCTCGTCCCTCCTCGATGGATCTGACGCTGAAGCCCGAGGAGAAGCCTGAGGGCACGACGACGGAGCAGGAGCGCATCGACATCGCCGACTGCGATTCGATCGTGTATCCCTCCGACTCCGTCCCGCAGTCGCCCAACTTCGATCCTACCTACATCAAGCAGGGTGCCGCTTCGTGGCGCTCGGATGCAGGCAACCGTGGCAACGGTATGGAGATCTTCTGCCTCAACGCGGGTGCAGACGGTCTGATCGCGGACATTTCCGACTATATGGGTAACGGTTATCTGCACTTCTGGCTGTACGTCACGGACGAGGAGATCTTCAAGGAAGGTCAGATGGAGCTGTCCTCCTCGGGTACCTTCGACAAGGCTGAGATCAACTGGAATCCTACTCAGTTCAGCGATCTCAAGAAGGGCTGGAACGAGATCATCCTGCCTCTGAACAAGGCAAGCAAGAACAGCGATTTCGATCCTAAGAAGGTCAACTTCATTCGTCTGTACATCTTCACGGCAGACAGCACCTACAGCACCTACTACATCGACGATATCTACTTCGCACGCGAGGTCGTCGTCGTTGAGGACAACGAGATGGTCAAGCTGGACATCGACAACTGCGATACGCCCGGCGTCAAGACCAGCCTCGGCATCGAGATGCAGCCCAACTACAATCCTGAGTACGTCAAGGAGGGCAGCGGCTCTTATCTGTCCAAGGGCTCTGAGAGAAGCAACGGCAACGAGCTGTTCCTGTTCAGAGGCGAGTGGGATCTGACCGACTATAT
Organism: Clostridia bacterium; assembly: GCA_017631215.1. Classification (GTDB taxonomy): domain Bacteria; phylum Bacillota; class Clostridia; order Oscillospirales; family CAG-272; genus SIG644. The sequence goes on from JAGBTR010000196.1 coordinate 7,930, forward strand.
GAAGAACGGTGCTCTGCACGCTTGGATCTACTTTGAGCACGTGGAGAACTTCCAGAACATCGAGTTTGAGATCACCTCCTATGGCGACTGCGACAGGCAGGAGCTGCACTGGACGAAGGAATCCTTCAAGCTCCAGCAGGGCTGGAACGAGATCATCCTGCCGTTCTCCGAGGCTTCGGGAATTGCAGCCGACTTTGATCCCGCCAACGCCAACTTCATGCGTATGTTCACCATCTCCTCGTCGGGCACGTATGGCGACTACTACATCGATGACGTTTACGTCTATCGCTATGGCAACGCTTCCGATGCGGGCTCTTCCGACGCGGCAAGCGGCGGTACCAGCGCGGCAACCAAGGACGATCTGATCCTCTCGAACTGTGACACGACCGACCTGGCGGGTCTTGGCGGCATTGTGGTGCAGACGACGGATGCCAAGAAGGTCAAGGAGGGCACAGGCGCTTGGCGTGCGACCGACAGCAGTGTTGCTGTGTTCAACATCAACTTTGATGCACCGCTCGATATTTCGGCATACGAGAATGGCTATCTGCATATGTGGATCTGGGTCGAGAGCGTAGCCAACCTCAAGGGCTATCAGTTCGAGCTGACGAGCAGCGGTAGCTACGACAAAAACGAGAAGAGCTGGAGCGGCTTCATCAAGAATGACGGTTGGAACGAGATCTACCTGCCCTTGAAGGACAGTGACTCGACGGGCGGCGCGCTCGATCTGGCGGGTCTGAACTACATCCGCTTCTACTGCCACGCCAACGAGGGATCTAACATCTTCTACATCGACGATATGTATTTCACGAATACGAAGAAGTGATAAAAAACTACAGCACCGAGACTCTACGGGGTCTTGGTGCTGTTTTTTTTACGGGGGGAGCGGGGGGGGAGTGCGAACATGTTCTTCTTTTTACCCTCACACTGCGCTTTCGGCGCACGTTCGGGGATTGTGCATCTTCATTCTTTGCCTCGTGGCAAAGAACGAAGCAAGAAATCCGAACTCGGCAAGCCGAGTTCCCAGAGATTTTGCTTGCTCACTTGCGTGAGCATCGCGCAAGCGCGACCGCAAAACTCTTGCGGGGCTTTGCCCTTTGGAAACCCGCGCGGCGTAGCCGCGCTCTGCAAGCCGCTTCGGTGCTCCGCTTCGCTACGCAAGGCGCGGCTTGAAGGTTTCGCTCAGCAAAACCGTTCCATCTTGTCGACGGCTGTCTCCAAGATGGGTCAGGCGGGTGGCGGAGACTCGATAGCTTGTGCGTTTGATAACAGATTCTTCTGGCGTTTGAGAGATGGTACGGATGTTGCTTTTGTAGGGTGTAGAATGGCGTTCTGTCGGATAGATGGCAAAAAACTTTTGCCGTTCTACGTATAGAATGCAGATCCTTGCCGTCGTCTCGCTGTTTGTCACACTTTTTTTGCACGCTTTTGTGAAGTTGGGCGCATATTCTTTACATTTTTCGCGTGATATGCTACAATAATGGTACAAAAGTCTATTGTTCCGAAAGGAGATGCACATATATGAAGACAAGGATGCTGTGTTTGACCGCTGTGCTGATGCTGGCGTTGTCACTGCTGGTTGCGTGCGGGCCCAAAGCACCGCCTGCCCCCGACACGCCCGACGCTCCCGTCGAGGAGGACGACCTAGCCTTTTTGCTTTCCGAGACGGAGAACTATCGCGTCGTGGTCAGTGAATTTGCGAACGAGGATCAGGAGGCGGCGGCTCGCTTGGTACGCAACGCGATCGAAGCGCAGCACGGTGCCAAGCCCAAGCTCAGCTCGGATTGGCTGACGGGCGCACCGTCGGTCGAGGAGGTCGCCTCGTGGTATGAGATCCTCATCGGCAAGGTCGACCGCGCGGAGAGCCGAACGGCGCTCGAGGCGCTTGACGGCGTGGGCTACGCCATCCGTCTTGTGGGTAACAAGCTTGTCATCGTCGGTGCGGATGACGATGAGCTGCTCAAGGCGGTCGATTATTTCACCGAGGTCATCCTGCCTGCGAACCGCAAGGGGCTCGCGACGGGCTTTGACTACACCGAGCGGTATGAGGCAACGCTGGTCACGCCCATTCATCCGACCGACTCGCCCATCGTGGCAGAGGTCGTGGCGACCGAGCTGCCCTTCCGCGCGGATCCGACGGGCAAGACGGACAGCACCTTTGCCATCCAAGCCGCCATCGACGAATGCGAGTCGCGCGGCGGCGGTACGGTCTATCTCCCCGCGGGTGAGTATCTTGTCACCTCGACGGTGTACGTCGCGTCGGGCGTCGTTCTGCGCGGCGATTGGCAGGATCCCGACAGCGTCGCGTCGGGCAAGGCGAGCTACGGCACGGTCATTCTGGCGCGTCCCGAGCCGCTTGAGGATCACGAGCGTGACGATCTTTCTGCAAAGCCGCTCGTCAATCTGCTCTCCAACAGCGGCGTGGTCGGTCTGACCTTCTACTATCCCGATCAGAACGCCAAAAATCCCATCCCCTACGGCTATACCATCCATTCCTATTCCAACAACACCGCGACGGTGCGCGATATCACGCTGCTCAATTCCTATCGCGGTGTGGGCGCAAGCCTTTTTTCGGGCGACACGCATTGCGTGATGCAGCTTGAGTCGCTCCGCATCTGTGCGCTGGAGTCGGGCGTCGAGATGGACGGATCGCGCGACGTGGGCTATACGGTCGACGTCCGTGTCTCGCCCTCCTATTGGAGCGAGGCGGGCGGCAGCTATCGCTGTCAGGATGCGACCGCGCTGAAGCGCTTTTGCCGTGAGAATGCGGTCGGCATCACCGTCAAGGCGTTGGACGACGAGCACTTTTCGACGCTGTCGGTCGAGGGCTGTCGGACGGGCATCCATATCGCTCAGCCCGTCAACGGCGCGGCCTACTGGGGTCTGATCTATGACGTGACGGTCGAGGATTGCACCTACGGTATCATTGCGGACGCCGTCAACGATTACGGCGGCATCAGCATTTCCAACGCCACCATCGATGCAGACGAATTTGCCGTCCTCAGCCGCTCGCCCAAGGGCGCGATCAAGCTGTGCGGCATCGAGCTGACGGGCAAGGGCGATGTCGTTGCCACGAGCGGCGCGCGCATCATTTGGGACGAGGAGAGCGACGTCTCCGACTACGCGATCGACTACGGCGATTACGCTCGCCCCGCCGACCGTGTGTACGTCGCGCCCGTCAAGCGGCTGTCCGAGACCAAGCAGGATATCTCCGCTGTGCTGCAGGCAACGCTGGACGAGGCAGGCAAGACGGGCGG
>JAGBTR010000197.1 GCA_017631215.1 Clostridia bacterium
CGCTTCGTCATCGTTTTTTTGACCATTGCTGTGCTGTGCGTGTTACTCTCCGTTCTGTTTCGCGTGTCGGCGCCCTTTGCCGATTTCTTCAACCGCACGGTCAGCCAGCCTCTGCGCGTGCTGCTCGCGTTTCTCACCTACCCCTTGCCTTTCTCACTGGCCGAAGCGATGCTGCTTCTGACACCGCTCGCCCTCGTCTTGCTGATCCGTCACGCTGTGCGAAAGTACTGCACCTCGTGGCGTGCGGTCGGCATTTATCTTGTCTGCCTTGTCGCGGTGGCAAGCCTATTCTTCAGCAGCTTCGTGCTCATCTTCAGCGCAGGCTACCACAGCACTACCATCGACAGCAAGGACAAGCTCGACCTTACGCGTGACAAGGTCAGCGCCCAGGAGCTGTACACGACCGCCTGCCATCTGGCAGAGCGCGTGAGTGAGGAGGCAGAGCAAGTCGTCTTTGCTCGCGAGGATTTTTCGGTGATGCCCTACACGCGCGGCGAGATGAATCAAAAGCTGATGGCGGCGTATGAGACGGTCAGCGAAAGCTACGATTTTCTGCCGCACTTTACCAGCCGCATCAAGCCCGTTATGATCAGTGTGCCTATGTCCTACACGCACATCACGGGCGTGTATTCCTACTTTACGGGCGAAGCCAATCTCAACGTCGATTTTCCCGACTACACCCTGCCCTTCACCGCCGCACACGAGCTGGCGCACCAGCGCGGCATTGCCCGTGAGAACGAGGCGAATTTCATCGCTTATCTAGTCTGCATCTCCTCGGACGATGCTTATATCCGCTATAGCGGCTATCTGAGTATGTACGAATACGTCGCGTCTGCGCTGTACAGTGCCGACACCGACCTCTACTACGAGGCGCGCGCCCTTCTTCCCATCGCCGTCCGTTACGAGCAATGGGCTTACAGCCGATTCTTCGACCGCTACCGCGATTCGGTGGCAAGCGAGGTATCCGGCACGGTCAACGACACCTATCTCAAGCTGCAAGGCACCGAGGGCACGCGCAGCTACGGTCTTGTCGTCGATCTCGCCGTGGCGTATGATAAAAAAATATACCAATAAAAAAAGGACGGCACCGCCGATGGGTACCGTCCTTGCTTTTATTTTTTTGCCAGCATAATGCGGATGATCTCCTTGTCCGTCTCGCTCATACCGTCGCGGGCAAGCTGACCGACGTTGCGGATGGTGTTTTCGACGCCCTTGGTGACAATGCCGTCGCCGCCAAAGAATTCGCGTCCCGTCCGCGCCATTTCAAAGCCCATAATACCAGCCTCGACTGCCATCGCAATCTTAGCGGCACACGAGGGCTTGGCACCGTCACAGATGGTGCCCGACAAAATCGCGACCGCATTGACCAGCGTGTGCGCGATCTCGTGGAATCGACCGCCGTGCAGATAGCTGATGCCCGCGCCCGCGCCACAGCCCGCGCTGATGGCACCGCAGTAGGCCGACAGACAGCCGATGCCCGTCTTTTGATGCACCGTGACCAGATCCGCCACGATGAGCGCACGGAGCAGCGTCTCCTCGTCCACGCCCATCTCGCGCGCATAGACGATGACGGGCACCGAGGCGGTGATGCCTTGGTTGCCGCTCTCGGACAGAATGCAAACGGGTAGCTCACATCCGCTCATACGGGCATCCGATCCCGCCGCCGCCATCGCACGCGCACGGTCACGCAGGCTCGCGTTGCCGTCCGCATAGAGCAGCTGACCGATCGCCGCGCCATAGCGGCTTCGCATTCCCTCCTCCGCAATGGCCATATTCATTTCGATCTGTCGGTACAGATGAGGCTTCAGTTCATCGAGCGGCTCGGTCTCGGCAAAGGTCACGATATCCTCGACGTTGAGCAACGTCCGATCGCCCCGCGTCTGCTCGGGCTTGCCCGTCGCCTCGTCGCAAAGATACCTCGCCGTCATATCCTCGCCATCGCACTCCGCCAGCACCAGATTGGTATGATAGCCCGTCACGCGGACGCGAGCGCTGTGCGTGTCGGTCTTGCCCTCAAGGAGCAGGTCGAAGGTACAGGTGCTGGCCAGCTCGCTGACACGGACGTCGTGCGTCTTGACGTACGTCGCCACGCGCGGCACGTCCTCGGTCGAGAGCACGGTCAGAAGCGAAAGCCGCAGATCGTATCGCCCCGACACGATGCCCGCAGCCACAGCCGCCTCGACGCCGTGAAGTCCACCCGTCGCGGGGACGATCACGCTTTTGACGTTCTTGATAATATTGCCGCTCAGGTGCGCGTGCACGGTCACGGGGTCCTCCCCCAAAAGATGACGCAATATGGCGGCGGCATAGGCGATGGCGATCGGCTCGGTACAGCCCATCGCAACCTGCAGCTCCTCGCAGAGAATGGCGCGGTAGGTCTCGCGTGTGGTCGGTGAGAGCATAGGACGCTCCTTTCAGTCGGTATTTCATTACATTATATAGTCTACCACAAGGCGCGCGGGCTGTCAAGTCCTGTTACAAAAATGCAAAAGTGGCTTGACAAATTCAAGGCGCGGTGCTACAATGATAGAGTGCGTCAAGCACCCTACATCACACAAGGAGATCCGAGACATGAACGGTCTTCAGACAAACGGCACGAGCACCTACGCCGCGCCCGGATACGCTCGCACGCGCAGGGCGTACACCATCGAATGTGCCTTTGAATATTTTATCGCGTTGCTGGTTGCCGAGCCGTTTTTGACCAAGCTGCTGCTTGAGATCGGTCTTGACGACCCAACCATCGCCATCATACAGTCGCTGATCTCGGTGGCTTTTCTGTTTCAGCTGGCCGCCGTGTTCGTGGTACAGCGCATTGCCAACGTCAAGCGTGTGGCGGCAACGACACACCTGATCGCGCAGCTGCTGTTCACCTCACTCTACCTCGTTCCGTTTTTGCCGTTTGAAACCGAACACAAAAAGATCATCGTTATCGTCTGCTTCCTGCTCGGCTATTTCGGCAACTATCTTGTGACCTCGGTCATCTTCCGTTGGGGCAACTCCTACGTCGATCCCAACAAGCGCGCCCGCTTTGCCGCGACCAAGGAAATGATCTCGCTAC
>JAGBTR010000198.1 GCA_017631215.1 Clostridia bacterium
CGATGTCACCGTCTTTGCCGAACCCGGTCAGAAAGTCGCCTTCGTTGGTGCAACGGGCGCCGGTAAAACCACCATCACAAACCTCATCAACCGCTTCTATGACATTGCCGACGGCAAAATTCGCTATGACGGCATCAATATCAATAAAATCAAAAAAGCAGACCTGCGCCGTTCGCTCGGCATCGTTTTACAAGATACCAATCTCTTCACGGGCAGCGTAATGGAAAACATCCGCTACGGCCGTCTGGATGCCACCGACGAAGAATGCCGCGAAGCCGCGCGCCTGGTCGGTGCTGACGATTTCATCACCCGTCTGCCGAAAGGCTACGATACCGAGCTCTATGCAAACGGCTCGAACCTCTCGCAAGGTCAGCGTCAGCTGATCGCCATTGCCCGCGCGGCCGTGGCTGATCCGCCCGTTATGATCCTCGACGAGGCAACCTCGTCGATTGATACGAGAACCGAGGCGATCGTACAGCGCGGTATGGATGCGCTGATGAAGGGCAGAACGGTGTTCGTTATCGCCCACCGTCTTTCGACCGTCCGCAACTCCGACGTCATCATGGTGCTGGAGCACGGACGCATCATCGAGAGAGGAAGTCACGACAAGCTGATTGCCGAGCGCGGCAAGTATTACCAGCTTTATACAGGAGCATTTGAGCTCGAATAAAAAAGGATGGTCATCGAACGCGATGGCATTCCACCGAAATACAAACGGGATGCGACAAAAAGTACTTGATTTTGCATCCCGTTTGTGTTATAATGGAGCAGTAGAAATCTCGGAAAGGAGCGCGCGTATGGCAGAGAAAAAACAGGGATTGCGTGTGATTGCGCAAAACAAAAAAGCGTGGCACGATTATTTCGTGGACGAAAAATACGAAGCCGGTATCGCGCTGTTCGGTACCGAGGTCAAGAGCATCCGTCAGGGTGCGGTCAATCTCAAGGACGCCTATTGTTCGTTTGAGGGTGGCGAGGTGTTTGCCGTCGGCATTCACATAAGCCCCTATGAAAAGGGAAACATCTTCAACCGTGAGCCAAGACGCGACCGCAAGCTTTTGATGCACAAGCGTGAGATCATGAAGCTCTCTGGCCTTGTGGCGCAAAAGGGATATACCTTGATTCCGCTTTCTCTGTATTTTTCGGGAAAGAACGTCAAGGTCGAGCTCGGTCTTTGCCGAGGCAAGAAGCTGTATGACAAGCGAGATTCGCTTGCCGAGAAGCAGGCAAACCGCGAGATGGATCGCAGAATGAAGGAGAGATCTCATTCCTACGAAGACTAAACATGGGTCCGTAAAGGTTTCGACGGGGATTTTGAGGTATGATAAGCGGGTAGAGCCGGGCACACTCTGAAACGGCCCAAATTAAAATTAAACGCTAACAATAGAACTGTAGCAATGGCTGCCTAATTGGCAGTGCCGTGGCATAAGCCACCCGTTCCCCCGAGGAGTATCGCGGCCTCGGGCTGAGCGTCAAGACAGCGGTGAACGTGCATCGGCCTCTCGCCATCGAGCCGATCACGCAAAAGATGGCTACCCGAGCGAGCAGTCTGTTCGTTGACGGCTTGTAAGGGGAATTCCAAAAAACGAACTGCACCCGGAGAAGGTCATATCAAGAGGTTTTCGGACAGGGGTTCGACTCCCCTCGGATCCACCAAAAAGAAAAGCAGGGCATCGCCCTGCTTTTCTTTTTGCCGTATCCGAGCTCCGTCGAACTCTCGCCGCGTAGCGGCGATGGGTTGCAAATCCTTCGGTTTGCGGAGCAAATGCCGCACCGCGTGCGGCAAGAAGGAGTTGCCAAGGCAAGGGTTCCCCTTGCCGTCGACTCCCCTCGTCACAAAACAAACCCCCCGCCAACATGGCGGGGGTTCTTTCATTTCTTAACTTATCTCACTCACGCAAAGCATTCCCGTGCCAGCGCCTCGAACGCGGGGAGCGCGCCGATGACAGTTTGCTTGGACGTGCAGTACGCGATTCTGACGTAGCCCTTCAAGCCGAAGTCGTCGCAGGGAACGACGAGGATCTCATGCGCCTTGGCCTTCTCGTAGAACGCGAAAGCGTCCTTGTCGGGGGCTTTGACGAAGAGATAGAAGGCACCGTCGGGCTTGACGCAATCGTAGCCGTAGGCGGTCAGATTGTCGTAAAGCAGGTCGCGGTTTTCCTTGTACGCATCCACGTTGACCTTCGCATCGATGCAGCGGGCAATGACCTGCTGGAACAGGCTCGGTGCGCATACGTAACCCAAGGATCTTCCCGCGCCGCAAACGGCCAGGTAGACGTTCATACCGTCCTCCATCTTGGGGCAGACGGCGATGTATCCGATTCTCTCACCGGGCAGGGAGAGGGACTTGGAATACGAGTAGCAAACGAGCGTGTTGTCGTAATAGTTCATCAAGTACGGAACGGTTACGTCGGAATACACAAGCTCGCGGTAGGGCTCGTCGGCGATCAAGTAGATCGGATGTCCGTACTCGCTCGACTTTTCCTTTAAGACACGGCAAAGCTCGACGATCGTCTGCTCGGAATACACAACGCCGCTGGGGTTGTTGGGGGAGTTGACGATGACGGCCTTGGTGGCAGGGGTGATCTTGCTCTCGAAATCGGCAATATCAATTTGCAGGTTGGACTCGAGAGGGGTGCTGATCACGACCTTACCGCCCGCGTTTTCGATAAAGACGCGGTACTCGGTAAAGAAGGGGGCAAAGACGATGCACTCATCGCCCTTTTCCTCCTCGATCAGCGCACGAAGGCAGATCGAGAGCGATGCGGCAGCACCGCAGGTCATATACAGCATGTTGGGAGAGATTTTCACACCAAAGCGCTCGTTGATGCTATTCGCAATCACCGCGCGGACGTTGGCATCTCCCTGTGCCGAGGTGTAGCCGTGCAGCAGCACCGAGCTTTGCGTATCGAGCAGCGTGCGGATGGTGTCATTGACATCCGCGGGAGCGGGAACGCTGGGGTTGCCGAGGCTGAAATCGAATACGTTTTCCGCGCCGATCTCACTCGCGCGCGTCTTGCTGTATTCAAAAATTTCTCTGATGATCGAGCGCTTGCTGCCAAGGCCGAACATTTTTTGATTGAATCCCATATTGGTCACCTGTTGTTACAAAAATGATTAGATGTTGGAAAGGTCCTGGCAGGACAGGGTGCGAACCTTCTGCTCGGCAAGGATTTTTTCGAGCTTCTCGGCATCGGACGACTTGAGAACGACGTATGCGTGATCGGCTTCGATCGACAGGCCGTACATATACTCAATGTTGACACCTTTTGCGTCGATGGCCGCCAGCAGGGTCTGCAGGCTTCCGACCTTATGAGGGATCTCAATGATGGATACGTCGGAGAGCAGGGAAGAAAAACCCTTCTGGGAGAGCATTTCCTTGCCGTGTGCGGCATTGTTTACGATCAAGCGGAGCAGGCCGAACTCGGTGGTGTCGGCGAGGCTCATGGAGAGGATATTTACGTCATTTTCGCGAAGAACACCCAATACCTCGGAGAGTCTTCCCGATCTGTTTTCAATAAAAACGGTTAACTGTTTGGCAAACATAGCAATTTCCTCCTAATATAATAATTACGAATACAGCTTTCTGTTGTCGATTACGTGAACGGCCTTGCCCTGGCTTCTGACGAGGGACTGGGGCTCTACGATCTTGACCTTGGCGCTGATGCCGAGCGCCTGCTGGATGACGTGCGCGATCTTCTTGTTGATTGCTTCCATCACGC
>JAGBTR010000199.1 GCA_017631215.1 Clostridia bacterium
CATCGTCCACGCCGCACTGCTCACGCAGCAGACGTAGTTGTCGCGGTTGAACGAGCCCAGCTCGTCCTGACCCATACAGGGCTTGTAGCGGATGGCGTAGTTGTCGCGCTCGGGCTCATAGGTGCTGATACCGACGTAAAAATCGGCGGCCGCACGCGCAACGGGCAGCATCTCGCGCAGATAGTCTGTGTCGCCCGTGTATTTCCAATACAGATAGCAGATAAAGGCGGGATACGCGCCGTTGTGAAGCTGATTGGCATAGGGGGGATCGACGGGCGGCGCGGGCATCGGCGAGAGGTCGTAGGCGGGACACATCCAAGGATAGAAGCCGCCACCAACCGCCGTTCCGTCGTCCTTTTTGAAATATTTGCGGGTAAACTCCTTGACCTGGTCAAGAATGGTCGACCAATAATAGGCCGTACCGCGCACCACGTCTGCGTGTCCCATTCCCATATAGGCCTCAAACATCCACGCCACGTCCTGCGGAAACTCAAACGGCCACAGTCCCGTGCTGGCAAGACCGCCGGGTGAGAGCGGGATATTGCCCCCCTCACACGAGCGCATTGCGTACAGAAAGCGCAGGCGCATCAAGTTGAGTGTATCATCTCCCATATCGACCGCCGAGGTCGACCAGAAGCGCGCCCAAGCGGCGGCGTGTGCCTCCCACTGTGCCTCCCGCGTGCTTGTCCGTACTTGGGTGATTGCCTGCTCGGGCGTCATTTCGCCGCGCGAGCTGACGAGCACTGTCTGGGTGGTAAAGGTTGCGGACGAGGAGCAATCGAAGCGAAGCGACAGCACACGGTCGCTCGCGCATACCGTCTCGCCGTCGGGTGAGAGCAGCGCCAGCGTCGCACTGCCGCGCGTCGTGGTCGAGCGCAAAGCGGGCACACCGCAGAGCGCGACCTGCTCACAAGGGTAATCGATATGCACGCCGTGGTGCGAGACGCATTCGTCAAGCATTTCATTCTCAACGGTCAGCGCAAGCCCGGAGACGTAAGGCGCCACGCGGAAATCGCACCGCATCAGCTCGGGCTGTGCGAGCGACGCAAATTGATCCAAAATAACAAATGCCACGGGCACGTCTCCGTCGGTCAGCTCAAAGCTCGTGATGACCTGACCTGTGCGCACCTCCAGAATTTGACTGTATCGACGCACGCTCGTCTCGTTCAGCGGCAGTTCCCTCTCTCCGAGGGTGAAGCGATAACGAAAGAGCACCAGCGGCAGACGGCATTCGAGCTGATCTCTGCCTACCTCCACGTGATATTTATGCCAAAGAAAGCTCGTCGGGCGTGCCGTGAGCGAATTCAGCATGCCAAGGGCATCCACACAGCCGCCAAAGTAGCCGTTACCAATCAAAAAGGGCGGATGCTCGGTCGTGCGGGCAAGACCGATCTCCTCGCCGTAGCAAACGGTCGCGCCGCGCAAAAGCTCGGTCGCATTCGTAACATACGTCTTCATTTTGTCTCTCCTTTCGGCAGAGCAGAATAATACAGTATATTCTACCACATTTTTTCCCATTTGTCAAATCCCTTCCATCAATTATTTTTGCACGCGCGCGCCCGGGCGGGGGGCGATGCAAAAAATGCGGTTGCGGCGGCGACGGATTTGGCGTTTGGTCTTTACAAAGCGAGCATTTTGTGGTATACTGAATTATTCAGACCAAAACGAAAGGGAGGAAATGGTATGCGCCTGGATAAATATCTGGTGTCGACCGGCAAGCTGTCGCGCTCCGAGGCGGGTCGTGCCGCACGCGGCGGTAGGATCACGGTCGGCGGCATCGTCGAAAAGCACGCAGATCGACAGATCGACCCCGACGTTGACGTCGTCACACTGGACGGTGAGCCCATCGTTTACCGCGCCTACACCTACCTTTTGCTCAACAAGCCCGAGGGTGTCGTCAGCGCAACCGAGGACGGACGCGACAAAACGGTGCTCGACCTGCTTCCCGACGAGCTACAGCGCTTGGGGCTGTTCCCTTGCGGTCGACTTGATAAATACACGACGGGTCTTGTCCTGCTGACCAACAACGGTCCGCTCGGTCACCGTCTGCTCTCGCCCCGCCACCACGTCGAAAAGCGCTACCGCTTCACCTGCCGTGAGCCGCTCTCCGCAGAGAACTGTCAGCTTCTTGAGGCAGGCGTGACGCTGGAGGACGGCTACGTCACCAAGCCCGCGCGCATCTATGCGGGCGAGGACGGCCGCTCGGGTGAGATCGTTCTCATTGAAGGAAAATACCACCAGATCAAGCGTATGCTTGAGGCGGTGGACAACAAGATCGTCACGCTTGAGCGCATCTCCTTTGGTGCGCTGACGCTGGACGGCACGCCGCGCGGTGCATGGCGGTATCTGACCGACGAGGAGATCGCCGCGCTTGAGCGCGCAGAGGGAGGCTCGCTATGATGATCCTTCTTGTGCGCCACGGCGAGACCGATTGGAACCGCCAAAAGCGCTTGCAGGGACGGCAGAACATTCCGCTGTGCGACAGCGATCGCGAGCAAATGCGGCGATGCGGCGATGCCCTTGTCGGGCTGACCGTGGGTGCCATGCGCACAAGCCCGCTTTCCCGTGCGACCGAAAGCGCCGAGATCCTCGCCGCCGCGCTGTCCTTTCCCGTCGACGGCATCCGTGCAGAGCACGATCTGATCGAGCGCGATTGCGGCTCGCTGGACGGATTGACCCAAGCGGAGCTTCGCGTGCGCCGCAACCAGACCGAGCGCGACGAGACCGAGCCGCTATACGCCGTTCGGGAGCGTATGATGCGCACACTGCTACGCGTGGCACGACACGGCAACGAGCGTTGCGTGGTGATGGTCTCGCACAGTGCCGCCATCAAGGCGCTGATGGCGCGGCTGTACAACAAGCCCGAGCTTCAGCGCAAGGGCACACACAACGCAGGCATCAGCCTTGTGGAGTATAAGGGCGGTCGACTGCACCCCCGTGCGTTCGATCTCACACCCGAGGAGGCGGCTCGCTTTTTGCGCCGTCGCGGCTTCTTTGCGCCCCCACAGAGCTGACCCCCCACGCGTCTCCCCTTGCCGCTTGTGCTATCATTAGTGAGTCGGCAAGACCCATTCTCAATTCCAAGGAGGCATCGGATATGGCACATATCCGCACAGTATACGCGAGCACGGTCGCATCGCTTGACAGCGACGTCCGCACGGGCGGCGGCACGGATGACACCGCGGTCATTCAATCGCTGCTTGATATCGCGCGCGACGAGGGCGGCGTTCATCTGATCGTGGACGGCGCGGCGCTCGTCTCGCATCTGACCGTTTATTCCAACACCACCATCGAATGCTTGAGCGGCGATTGCGGCTTTTACCAGATGGACGATTCCAATTGCGCCATCGTGACCAACGCGCACTGGGACCGTCACGTCATCCGCGACCGTAACATCACGCTCGTGGGCGGTACCTACAATCAAAACTGCCTGCATCAGGCGCATCATCAGCCCTTCCCCGAGGACTTCAACTATCAAGATGACGCGTTCGGAAAAGACCATTGGACGTTCGCTATCGAATTTTACGGTGTGGAGAATCTGCTCATGCGCGACATGACCATTCTCGATTTCCGCACCTTCTGCGTCACCGTCGGTAACTTCCGCCGCGTCACACTGGAGCGCGTGTGGGTCGACCTGCCCAACCGTATGCACGCGCAGAACCAAGACGGCTTCCACTTCTGGGGGCCGGGGCAGTTCCTCACGGTGCGCGATTGCGGTGGGCGCGTGGGCGATGACTTTATGAACATCGGCTCCGACGAGACCGATCTCGTCTCGTCCATCACCGACGTGCTGGTGGACGGCATTTTTCACGACGAGGCCGATCAGTCCATCCGCATTTTGTCGCGCGGCACGGGGTTGGTCGATCGCGTGACCATACGCAACGTGCAGGGCTCTTACCGCTCGTACGGCTTTTATATCAACAGCTGGTTTCCCGACAAGACCATGGGCAATTTCGGTGATATTTTCATTGAAAACGTCAACCTCACACACACCAAGCCCAACTACACCCACCGCGTTCCCATGCTCTTTTCCATCGGTGGCGACATTCGCTGTCTGACGCTCAAAAACATCCGCCACGAACATCCCATCGACGCGCGTGCCATTGCCGAGATCGGTCTTCCCTTCTACGATACCTTCCCCCACAACGTCAGCGCGTATCCCTTCCCCGCCGGCCGCAAGCCCGTGCTGCAAAATCTCATCATCGACGGTCTGACCGTACTGGAGAATGGGCAGAGCGAGGGCATGGAGCAGCTGCAGGTGTTTGGCGAGGTTGGCAATATGATCGTCAAGAACGTGCTGTGCGTCAAGGACGCAGGCGTCCCGCGCTCGGGCGAGCTCGTCAGCATCAAGCCTCGCGGTCACGTCGGCAACCTGGTGCTGGAAGGCATCACTGCCCTCGGTCTGGACGCGCTCGTCACGGGCGAGCAAAGAGCCGATGACGTGATCAAAAGCAATGTCACCGAGAAATAAATCTGGATCTATCGGCGCACCCACGCGAGCCTCGCGCCGTAGGGCGGGGGCTTGCTCCCGCCGCGCAAACGGCAGTTCCCCAAGAACGGTAGCACCAAGGCACCGCCCTACGAGCGTATACGACGCCCAAGGAGACCGACCGATCCAAGATGCGTACGATCCCGTAGAGGCGACCTGCGGTCGCCCCTACGAGCTTATATCTGAACCCAAAGCACCACCCATAGACCATAAAACAAAAATCCAAAGTATCGGAGTACCCCATCTATGAACATCATCGAAGCCATCGCAAAGGAACTGAATCTGAAGGTCGAGCAGGTCGAGAAGACCGTCGCGCTCATCGACGAGGGTAACACCATTCCCTTCATCGCGCGCTACCGCAAGGAGGTCACGGGCTCGCTCGACGACACCGTCCTGCGTACGCTGGAGGAGCGCCTCAACTACCTTCGCAACATCGAAAAGCGCAAGCAGGAGGTCAAGGACCTCATCGACGCGCAGGGCAAGCTGACCGACGAGATCGTGGCCGCCATCGATGCCGCCGTCACCATCACCGAGGTCGACGACATCTACCGCCCCTATCGCCCCCACCGCAAGACGCGCGCATCGGTCGCCCGTGAAAAGGGACTTGAACCGCTGGCCGATCTCATCCTCACACAGCCCGACAAGTTCGAGGCGACGCTGGAGGAGCTGGCCGCCGCTTATATCGACGAGGAAAAGGGCGTTGCATCGGTCGAGGAGGCCCTGGCAGGTGCGAGCGATATCATCGCCGAGACCGTCTCGGATAACGCAGAGTACCGCAAGGCCGTCCGCAGTCAGACCTTTACCGGTGGCTCGCTGGTCGTCCGTGCCGCCAAGGAGGAGGACTCGGTCTACAGCCAGTATTATGAGTACGGCGAGCCGCTCAAGAAGGTCGCCCCCCACCGCATCCTTGCCATCAACCGCGGCGAGAAGGAGGAATTCCTCAAGGTCGGCGTGACCGTCCCCTCCGAAATCGTGCTCAACTACCTTTGCAGTCGCGTCATCACCAACCCCAAGAGCCCCGCGGCGAGCTTTCTGACCGCCGCCGTCGTGGACAGCTACGACCGCCTCATCGCTCCCTCCATCGAGCGCGAGATCCGCGGCGATATGTTCGATGCGGCGTGCGAGGGTGCGATCAAGGTGTTCGCCGACAACCTCTCGCATCTTCTGATGCAGTCGCCCCTCAAGGGCAAGACGGTGTTGGGATTTGACCCCGGCTACGTCAACGGCTGTAAGCTGGCCGTCGTCGACAAGACGGGCAAGGTCATCGATACGGGCGTCATCTACCCGACCACCTCGCGCGGTCGCGTGGAGGAGGCCAAGAGAGTCCTGCGCCGTATGATCGAGAGCCACAAGGTCGACGTCATCGCCATCGGCAACGGCACCGCCTCCAAGGAGAGCGAGATCTTCGTGGCAGACCTGCTCCGCGATATGGGCAGCAGCTGCAAGTATATCATCATCAGCGAGGCAGGGGCCTCCATCTACTCGGCCTCCAAGCTGGCCGCCGAGGAGTTCCCCGATTTCGACGTTATGCAGCGCAGTGCGGTATCCATCGCGCGCCGCTTGCAGGATCCCTTGGCAGAGCTGGTCAAGATCGACCCCAAGGGCATCGGCGTCGGTCAGTATCAGCACGATATGAAGCCCGCGCGACTCGACGAGGCGCTGACGGGTGTCGTTGAGGACTGCGTCAACGCCGTCGGTATCGACATCAACACAGCATCCTCTTCGCTTCTGTCCTATATTTCGGGCATCAACATGACCAGTGCCAAAAACATCGTCAAGTACCGCGAAGAAAACGGCGAG
>JAGBTR010000200.1 GCA_017631215.1 Clostridia bacterium
GACTATTTCGGCAAGTGCTACGAGTTTGCCGTTCAGCTCATCAAGCAGGGCGACGCATACGTGTGCGATCTCTCCAAGGATGATCTGGCAGACTACAAGGGCACCGACCGCTCGGTCGCGTCCAAGGAGTCGCCCTACCGTAACCGCTCGGTCGAGGAGAACCTCGAGCTGTTCGAGCGTATGAAGAATGGCGAATTTGAGGACGGCGCACGCACGCTGCGCGCTAAGATCGATCCCTCGTCGGACAATCCTTACCTGCGCGACCCCGTCATCTACCGCATCAAGCACATTCACCATCACCGTCAGGGCGACGAGTGGTGCGTCTACCCGATGTACGACTTCGCGCATCCCATCCAGGACGCGCTGGAGGGCATCACCCACTCGCTGTGCTCGAGCGAATTCCGTAACCACCGCCCCTTGTACGATTGGGTCGTGGACAAGATCGGCTTTGAGAGCAAGCCGCACCAGTGGGAGTTCGGTCGTATGAACATCACCTATACGGTCATGTCCAAGCGTTATCTGCGTCAGCTGGTCGAGGAAGGACACGTCGACGGCTGGGATGACCCCAGACTGCCTACGCTCAAGGGTCTGCGCCGCCGCGGCTACACGCCCTCGGCTCTGTTCACCTTCGTCCGCGAGGCGGGCGTGACCAACACCGACCACACGGTCGACGTTCGTCAGCTGGAGGCTTGCGTGCGCGACGATCTGAACGAGAACGCACTGCGCCGCATTGCCGTTGTCAATCCCATCAAGGTGGTCATCGACAACTACCCCGAGGACAAGGAAGAGATCTTTGCCCTGCCCAACCATCCCCAGAAGCCCGAGCTTGGCACGCGCGACGTTCCGATGACGCGCGAGGTCTATATCGACGCTGACGACTTTGCCGAGGTTCCGCCTCCCAAGTTCTTCCGCCTCAAGCCCGACGGCGAGGTCCGTCTGATGGGCGGCTATATCATCAAGTACGCAGGCATCGAAAAGAACGAGGACGGCTCGATCAAGTGCATCCACGCAACCGCCGATCTCGAGACGGGCAACGGTATGCCCGTCGACGGCCGTAAAGTCAAGGGCACCATCCACTGGCTGTCCGCCAAGTACGCCCGTCCCGCAACGCTGATGCTGTACGACAGACTCTTCAACATCGAGAACACGGCCGACGTGCCCGAGGGTAAGACCTATCTCGACTATCTCAACGCCGACTCGCTGACCACCGTCGCGGGTGCGCTCGTTGAGCCCTCGCTCGAGAATGCCGAGGGCGGCGACAAGTTCCAGTTCGTCCGCGTTGGCTACTTCTGCAAGGACACCAAGAACGAAAACACCTTCAACCGCGTGGTCGGTCTGAAGGACAGCTTCCCGAAGGGGTAATAGAGAACGTGTGGGGGAAACTTCTTAAAAGAAGCTTCCCCCACACCCCTTTCAAGAATTTTGATAAAAAAAGAAAAGCCCGCCGTTTCGTTTGTGGAACAGCGAGCTTTTTTCTTTGGGCAGAGGCAGACGCTCTCCCCTTTTAGCCTATTTTTATTTGCTTTAAAAGTTTTTCGGGGTGCAGGGGTGCTTTTTCCCAAAAAGCACCCTTGCGTCGTTTCCCTTGCGTCGTTCCTCTTGCGTCGTTTCCCGCGCTCCTCACTCTCTGTACCGTCTTGCCTGCGTGGTGAACAGCTCGCAATAGCGGCCGCCCTGATCCATAAGCGTACGGTGGTTGCCCTCCTCGACGATGCATCCGTTTTCAAGGACGACGATCTTGGAGGCCATGGTTGCGCTGGAGAGGCGATGCGAGACGAAGATGGTCGTCTTACCCTTACGCAGACGGTCGAACTGATCGTAGATCTCCTGCTCGGCGAGCGCATCCAGCGCGGCGGTCGGCTCGTCGAGAATGAGCACGTCGCAATCGCTGTAAAACGCACGCGCGATGGCCAGCTTTTGCCACTGACCGCCCGACAGCTCGGTGCCGTTCTGCTCGAAAATACGCATCAGCGGCGTGGCGTATCCGTCGGGCAGATGCTCGACGAATTCGTCTGCGCCCGACGCAGCAGCCGCCTCGCGGATGGCCTGCTCGTCGCTCTTGTGGATACTACCGAAGCGGATATTCTCGCCAGCGCTTTCGGCATAGCGACCGAAGTCCTGGAAAATGATGCCGTAGGTGCTGTACAGATCCTTGAGATCGTAGTCGCGGATGTCCTCACCGTCCAGCAGAATGCGACCGCCCGTGGGGTCGTAGAGTCGGGTGAGCAGCTTGAGCAGCGTCGTTTTGCCCGCGCCGTTCAGACCCACCAGCACGAGCGACTCGCCCGCCTCAAGCGTCAGATTGATATGGCTGAGCACGTCGCGATCCATACCGGGATAGCGGAAGCAGACGTCCTCAAACACGATGGTGTGCGGCTGACCGTGGCACACCTTGAGCGGCGGATCGGCTTGCGCGACCAGCGTCTGCTTGTGACGCAAAAAGCTGATGAGGTTGTCGATAAACAGCGTACCCTCGTAAATGGTCGAGGTGGACGAGATCAGCGACGCGACGTTGGACGCGACCGAGGTCAAAGCCCCCGTCAACAGCGAATAGTCACCGATAAGGATGTCGCCGCAAAAGACGCGCCAGGCGATCATTGCGAAGAAAATGCAGTTGGCCACCGCCGAGGCCAGCGCAATGGCAACGTGCCAAACGCCCTCACCCACGATCAAGCGTCGAAGACCCGTGTAGTAGCGACCGAAGGCGTCGTCATAGCGGTCGACCAGCGTGTCCGAAAGGTCGTAGAGGCGCACCTCCTTGACCATATCCTTATTGACCATCAGACCCGCGTAGTAGTCCATCTGCCGACGCTCCTTGGAGCGCCAACGCATATAGCGGACGTTTTTGTTGCGGTAGGTGAAGGTGATGAGTGCCGAGGGAACGGCCATCAGCGCAATGAGCAGTGCCGCCCACCACATACCGGGCGCGCTGAACAAAATGACCAGATAAGAGACGAGCGAGACCATCGTCGAGACGGTGCCAAGCGCCGCCGACAGCGTCTGTATCGGGCGCATACCCGCCTCGCGGTTGGCGTTCTCCAGCTTTTCGTAAAACTCGGGGCTGTCGTACGAGGCCAGATCGACCTCGCGCGCCTTGTTCATAATTTTGAGTCGCACGTGCCGCACCACTCTCTCGCCCGCCACGCGAACGACAGCCGAGTGGATGCGCCCGACCACCGCGTTGAGAATGCGGTAGGAAAACAGCGCGACGAGCAGACCGAACAGCGGCGACGCCAAAAAGGCGGCACGATCGGCATTCAAGCCAAAGGTCAGCTGCAGCTGGTTGAGCACCTCACTGGAAATGAGCGATCCGACCGGCGGCATCACGCCGTTGAACAGCGCGATGAGCAAAAGTCCGATCAGAATGGCGGGGTTGGTCTCCCACACCAGACGAATAATATACCACAGCCGATAGAAGAAGCCGCCGATCAGCTCGCGCAGGTAACGCGGCAGATCACGCAACGACTCGGGTGGTCTTGCTCCCTCGGGACGACCGCGTTCCTTGAGGATGGTCGGTCCTTGCTTGGATTTCATAGATTACCTCCCTGCGGTAAAATTCTCAAAGCGCGAATTGGTTGTTGTAGCGCAGTGACAGACCCTCGCGGTAGATGTGAGAGTCGTTGGAAAGCTGAAGAAGCGTGGGAATGATGAGTCCGTCGCGATTGCCAAAGCGAATGACGCTCACGCCCGAGTGCTGAATGTCCATACGAACGCACACCTCGGGGTAAGGAATGTCCAGCACAAGACTCAAAAACAGCATACCGAAGCCCTGATGAGCGAACAGCGCGACGCGATCGTCGTTGGGGCGCTCGGCGATGTAGCCGTTGCGCGCAAGATCGTGACGGTAGCCAAGCGTAAGCAGCCATTCGTCGATGTCCGCCTGGATCTTGGGAATGCGCTCCTCGAAATTCGTGCCCGCAAAGTGGGGGTGCTTGTAAAACTCGCGCCCCAGACGGCGGATCTCCTCGCTGGCAAACAGCTCGCGCGTGGGGCGGTGCTGAAAGCCCCAAATGCGGCGACCGTCCTCGGTCGTGACCGCCGTGGCGCGGTGGGCGTTGTCCTCGTGGGCAAAGGCGACCGTCTCCACCTTCATCCCCAGCATTTCGCAGGTGGGCTGTGCCGTCAATCGGGCGCGCCCCGCAGGCGAGGAGTAGATCTTATCCAGACCGTGCACCGCCAGCCGCTTGCCTACCGCTTCCGCCTGGCGCGCGCCGCGTGGGGTCAGACCGTCCACCGAATAGTCGGGATCACCGTGACGAATGTAAAACAAAAGCATACCGCACCTCCGAAACAAATTTCGATAAGGACTTGATTTTTTCGACCAAATACCTTATAATTGATATATCATTATTGTATCACAACCCCAAGCACTTTGTCAAGACACTCCCCAACGAAAGGAACCGATTATGAAACAATCCTGTATGCTTGCCGCCGATATTCTCCTGCCCGCACGCGAGGAGATCGAAAAGGGCGTATGGGCCGTCATTGCCTGCGACCAATTCACCAGCGAGCTCAACTACTGGAGCGAGGCTCAAACGATTGTGGGCGACCGCCCCTCGACGCTCTCGCTGATGCTCCCCGAGGTCTATCTGGAGGAGACCGCGACCCGCCTGCCCGTCATTCACGCCAATATGCGCCGCGCCCTTGACGGCCTGCTGGTGTGCCACAAGGACGCGATGATTGCCGTCGAGCGCACCCAATCGGACGGCCTTGTCCGCCGCGGTCTGGTCGCTCAGATCGATCTGGAGCAGTACGACTACCAAAAGGGTGCGACCGCCCTCATCCGCGCCACCGAGGGCACGGTGCTGGAGCGCATTCCGCCCCGCGTGGCGATCCGCCGCGACGCTCCCATTGAGCTGCCCCACGTGATGCTGCTCATCGACGATCCCAAGGCGACCGTCCTTGAACCGCTGTTTGCCCCCGAGGCCAAGGCGGCACGCGAGGTCGCATACGATTGCGATCTGATGCTGGGCGGCGGTCATATCTGCGGTAGCTTTTTGACGGACGAGCAGCAAAAGGCTGTCTCGGATGCGCTGGGCGCCCTCATCACCCCCGAGGCGATGGCTGACCGCTACGGCGACGCATCGCTCGCACCGCTGATGTTTGCGGTGGGTGACGGCAACCACTCGCTCGCCTCGGCCAAGGCCGCCTATGAGGAGGTCAAGACCGCCATCGGTGCCGAAGCCGCCGCCACACATCCCGCTCGCTATGCGCTCGTCGAGGTCGTGAATTTGCACGACAGCGCGCTCCGCTTTGAGCCCATCTACCGCGTGATGTTCCACGTCGATCCCGCCGACGTTCTGACCGAGCTTCGCGCCTACCTTGCCACGCTTGACGGCACGGCCGCGCCACAGCGCATTCGTTGTCTGGGCGATTTCGAGCCGTGTGAGCTGACGGTCGAGCATCCCGTCCAGCAGCTGACGGTCGGCACGCTTCAGACCTTCATCGACGGCTATCTGAAGACGCATCCCGGGGCCTCGGTCGACTACATCCACGGCGAGGATTCCACCGCCGCGCTTGCCGCCGCCCCCGACGCCATCGGCTTCCTTTTTGAGGGAATGGAAAAGGATCAGCTCTTCCGTACCGTCATCTACGACGGCGCCCTCCCCCGCAAGACCTTTTCGATGGGTCACGCGCGCGACAAGAGATATTATATGGAATGTAGACGGATCAAATAAAAGACCGAACGGCGCATCAGGTGAAGCTTCCCCTATAACCCCTTCAAGAGCTTTCACCGCATAAACAAAAGGGATATCCCAAGCTACCTCGCTCAATCCGAGCAAGGCACACATTGGGATATCCTTTTTTGATGGCATCGCGTGGGGACATTCACCCCCCTTGCGCGTTCCCTTACTTCAGCTTTTTGGGGCCGTTCACATCCTCGAGGAAATACGACGCCTCCATATCGGCGGCGCACAGGGCGTAGGCGAGGGGGAACATCTCAAGCGCGCGACCGACCTGATTGGCATCCTCAGGACCCGAGAAGCCCATATGATAGCGGATGGCAAACGCCTCGTCGCGGGTCAGCTTCATATAGCCCGACGCAATATAGACCGACTTCTCACCGTGACCGTAGGGGAGCGTGTCCTCGATGGTGTAGTAGGGCGCCTTCGTCCAGTTTCCGTTCTCGTCCTTGACGTTGCGGTAGCTGACCTGATAAAAATTCACCTTGCACAGGTCGTGCAGAAGTGCCACGATGGCGGCGCTTTCGTCGCTGTAATGGATGCCGTAGACCTCCTTCATACGGGGACGGGCAAGAATGTCGACCAGGCAGTCGTAAACGTTGAGGCTGTGGTCAAGCAGACCGCCCTCGTACGCGCCGTGAAAACGGGTCGAAGCCGGTGCGGTGAAGAAATCGCTATGGTCGGACAGCAGAAAATTCAGCAGCTCCTCCGCGCCCTCACGCTTGATGTTGGTTCGATATATTTCAATGAAGCGTTCCTTATTTGTCATCGTTTGATCCTCCTATGGATTCATATACTTATTATACATAAAAAAATGCCGAATGTAAAGAGAAAACGGAAATATACTCC